>CAIYKK010000304.1 GCA_903926695.1 uncultured Burkholderiales bacterium | reverse complement strand
TCCCTTATGGGAGTCCGAAAGGTAGGCGTTTTGCTGAATGAGTCGGCGCAAGCCGATGCGGTCGGGCATGGCCGTCCAGTAGTGGGAATCCCCGCCATTCATGGCGGGGAGGATGTCAACTTATATTCTGCGCTCCTACACGCACAGAAATCTGCCCCATGACTCTCCTTTTGCCAGACGCCCGGCGCCTGCATCACCGTACCGCTCTCGCCACCGTTGTGAGTTTTTTTCTGCTGGCCGGGTGGGATTATTCCGGTCTGGATCTGGTCATGGCCCACTGGTTTGGCGATACCACGGGCTTCAGCGGGGAAAGCCATTGGCTCTGGCGCACCGTGCTGCATGACAAGATTCTTCCCTTTCCCTGGATTCTGGAATTCGGCCTGCTCGCGGGCATCGTTTGGCCCTGGGGAAGTTTGACAAAGCTGCCCAAGCTGCGGCGCACACAACTGGCGCTGACAACACTGGCCGCGCTGCTGACGATTTCCAACATCAAGCTGCAAAGCCACACCAGTTGCCCGTGGGACTTGGCGGAGTTCGGCAAGACAGCCAGCTATGCGTCGCATTGGGCCTGGGGCGTGCGCGACGGCGGCTCGGGCGGCTGCTTTCCGGCGGGCCATGCGTCGGCGGGTTTTGCTTTTATCGGCGGTTTTTTTGCCTTCAGGCGGGTGTTGCCGAACACGGCGTGGCGCTGGCTGGCTGGCGCGATGGTCGCGGGGCTGATTCTGGGTTTGGCGCAGCAGGTGCGCGGCGCCCATTACATGAGCCACACTTTCTGGACGGCCTGGCTGTGCTGGACGGTGGCGGCCACCATTGATGCGGCAGTCAGCTGGCTGGCGGCGCGCCAAGCCAGTCGCACCCCCGCGACCATGCCGCTGGCGCCCCTGGCACCGCTGGAATAACCCGGCCATCGCACTTGCCGCCGGGCGCAAGCTCACGGAACCCGGCGGCAGCCAAACCGCCGTCCCGCTTTACGCCACGCGGCAGATCTTGAGCATGTTGGTGCCGCCGGGCGCGCCCATAGGCTCGCCGCAGGTGATGGCATAAACATCGCCGCCCTGCACAATGCCCCGGCGCAGCAGATGGCCTTCAGCCTGGTCCAGCGCCGTGTCGCGGTCAGCGCTGATGTCCATCAGAATCGGGCGCACATTGCGGTACAGCGCCATCTTGCGCTGGGTTTCCAGGCGCGGCGTCATCGCATAAATGGGCACATGAATATCGTGGCGACTCATCCACAAGGCGGTCGAGCCGCTATCGGTCAGCGCCACAATCGCCTTCGCGCCCAGGTGGTGCGCGGTGAACAGCGCGCCCATCGCAATCGACTGGTCAATGCGGGTGAAAGTCTTGCCGGAAAAGTCGGCGCCCAGTTCCTTGTATTCGGCTTTTTCGGCTTCGGCGCAGATTTTGGCCATTTCCTCCACCGTCTCCAGCGGGAACTTGCCCGATGCCGTTTCGGCGCTGAGCATCACCGCATCCGTGCCGTCGAGCACCGCATTGGCCACGTCGCTGACCTCGGCGCGGGTCGGCACCGGGTTCAGGATCATGCTTTCCATCATCTGCGTCGCGGTAATGACCACCTTGTCGGCGGCCCGAGCCATCTTGATCATGCGTTTTTGCAGCGCCGGAACCGCTGCATTGCCGACTTCGACGGCCAAATCGCCACGCGCCACCATGATGCCGTCGCTGACGCGCAGGATTTCGTCGAGCTTGGGAACCGCCTCGGCGCGCTCGATCTTGGCGATCAGGCCGGGTTTGTGTTTATACGGCGCAGCGGCCACGTTGCACAACTGGCGCGCCATTTCCATGTCGGTGGCGTTTTTCGGAAAACTCACGGCGACGTAATCGGCCTGAAAACTCATCGCCGTCTTGATGTCTTCCATGTCCTTGGCGGTCAGCGCCGGGGCCGTGAGGCCGCCGCCCTGCTTGTTGATGCCCTTGTTGTTGGACAGCTCGCCGCCTAGCTTGACGGTGGTGTGGACTTCCTCGCCGCGCACCGCATCGACGATCAAGACGATCAGGCCATCATTGAGCAGCAGCAGGTCGCCCGCCTTCACGTCACGCGGCAGTTCTTTGTAGTCCAGGCCGACGCCCTTGATGTCGCCCGGCTCGGTGCGCGAGGCGTCGAGGATGAATTTTTGCCCCGGCTCCAGCATGACTTTTCCTTCGGCGAACTTGCCGACGCGGATTTTCGGGCCTTGCAGGTCGGCCATGATGGCCACTTCGACGCCGATGCGCTGGGAAACTTCGCGCACCACGGCGGCCAGATTGATGTGGTCCTGCGCCTTGCCGTGGCTGAAATTGAGCCGCACCACGTTGACCCCGGCACGGATCATTTTTTCCAGCAGAACAGGATCGCTGGAGGCGGGGCCGAGGGTGGCAACGATTTTGGTGGCGCGATGTGTCATAGGGGCTTGTCTCCGTGTAATTTGGTTTCTGATTCTCACACGAATTAATTACAAGTCGGTAACCAAAACAGCCGACGCAAAAAAGGCGCCAAAGCGCCTTTTAAAAATCACCGAGTTGTCTTTTCGGGCGCAGACGACTGCTTTTCAGGCAGCCATCCGCCGCGACAGCCGCCGCTTCAGCCTTCGGCGCGCTGCTGCAGGATTTCAAACGCGGGCAGCGTCTTGCCTTCAAGCACTTCGAGGAAAGCGCCGCCGCCGGTGGAGATGTAACCCACGTCTTTTTCAATGCCGTATTTGGCAATCGCGGCCAGCGTGTCGCCGCCGCCAGCAATTGAAAAAGCGCTGGACTCGGCAATGGCACGGGCGATGCCTTCGGTGCCTTTGGAGAAAGCCTCGAACTCAAACACGCCGACCGGGCCGTTCCAGACGATGGTGCCCGCCGCTTTGAGCTGGGCGGCCAGCTTGGCGGTGGTTTCGGGGCCGATGTCCAGAATCAGGTCGTCGTCTTGCACTTCGGTGGCGAGCTTGACGGTGGCGGGCGCATCAAAGGCAAAGGTCTTGGCGGTGACCACGTCGGTCGGAATCGGCACTTCGGCGCCGCGCGCTTTCATGGCTTCGATCACGGCGCGGGCCTGGTCCAGCAGGTCGGGCTCGGCCAGGCTCTTGCCGATGTTCAAACCGGCGGCGAGCATAAAGGTGTTGGCAATGCCGCCGCCGACGATCAGGCCATCCACGTTGGCCGACAGCGCTTTCAAAATCGTCAGCTTGGTCGAGACCTTGCTGCCCGCGACGATGGCGACCAGCGGGCGGCGCGGATTGGCCAGCGCTTTAGAAATCGCGTCCATTTCGGCGGCGAGCAGCGGCCCGGCGCTGGCAATCGGCGCGTACTGGGCAATGCCGTAGGTCGAGGCTTCGGCGCGGTGCGCGGTGCCGAACGCGTCATGCACAAAGATGTCGCACAGACTGGCCATTTTTCGCGCCAGCGCTTCGTTGTTCTTTTTCTCGCCGGGGTTGAGCCGGCAGTTTTCCAGCATGACCAATTGGCCGGGCTGGACTTCCACGCCGTCGGTCCAGTTGGCGACGACGGGAATCTCGCGGCCCATCAGCTCGCCCATGCGCTTGGCGACGGGGGCGAGCGAGTCGGCGGGTTTAAATTCGCCTTCGGTCGGGCGGCCCAGGTGGGAGGTGACCATGACGGCGGCACCGGCATCAAGCGCCATTTGCAGGCAAGGAATCGAGGCGCGGATGCGCGTGTCTTCGGTGATGGCACCGCTGGCGTCTTGCGGCACGTTCAGATCGGCACGGATAAAAACGCGCTGGCCCGCAGCCTTGCCGCTGGCGCACAAATCGGAAAAACGGATGAAATTCATGGATGACTCACAAAGGGAAACGGAGGTTTTTTGAGGGGCCGAGGCGGCCCGGCTAAGCGCCCGCCAGTGTAGGACGGGCCTGCGCTGAAAAGCCCTGCGGCGAGGGTCGCACGGCGCGGCAGGCGATCTGGCCAGCCCAGATGCTCTGGCGCTCTGGCGCGGCAGGCGCGGCGGGTACGGCGGGTACGGCGGGTACGGCAGGCGCTATTGTTCTGCTGAAGACGCGACCCAGCCCAACGCCCGGCTACCAGCCCAGCCCGATGTGCAGCGGCAAATACACCGCCATGCCGACGACGATGGTGCCCAGCACCGCCTGCCCGGCGCCTTTGCGCCAGAAATAAAAGGCCGCGCCCGCCGCCGCACCAAAAATGCGCGCATCCTGCCACGAGGTGATCAGATGGCCCTGCGCCATCACCAGCTCAGGCCCGATGACGGCGGCCAACGCGGCAATCGGCGCATAGGGCAGGCCGCGCTGCGCCCAGCGCGGCAGTTGCCAGTCGCGGCTGGAGAGAAAGAAAAAGCTGCGCGTCACCACCGTGACCACCGCCATGCCGACAATCACGCCCAGCGTCCAGCCGTCGGTCATGGCGCACGCTCGGGCTGGATGTGCGGCTCCAGCAGCAGGCACAGCGCCACCGCCGCCGCAATCGCCACGACGATATTGAGCTTGTACGGCAGCGCAAACGCGGCCACCGCCGCCACGCCCGCCGCGCCCGCCGAAACGCGGCGCAGGGCCGATGAAGCCTGCGAGCAGTTCACGCCGATCAGCGCCAGAATGCCGGCAAAACCCAGCCCCCAGGCGGGGGGAATCCACTGCGCCAGCGCAATGCCCAGCAGGCTGGCGACCTGCCAGCTTGCCCAGTTCAGGCAGCCGCCGCCGCTCAAATAAGCTATCTGCGCCTGCCGCCCCGGCGCATCCGTCGCAGGCTCGGGAAAGCGGCGCACCATCAGCACGTAATTCATATCGGTGGTCAGATAACCGATGAGCAGCCGCGCCGGGCGCGGCAGGTGCATCACATAACCGCGCAGATGGGCGCTGAACACCACAAAACGCAGGTTGACGCAAAAACTCGTGGCCCAAATCACCCAGACCGGCGCGGCGGCGGCAATCAACGGCATGGCCGCCAATTGCGAACTGCCCGCGTACACCAGCAGCGTCATCGCCACAGCTTCAACCGCCGACATGCCGGAATTGACCATCGCCACGCCGGTCATCAAGCCCCAGGCGGCCAGACCGGGCGCGACACCCGCCGTTTCGCGCACGGCGACGGCGAATTCGGGATGGCGCACCAGCGCGCCCAAGCAGCTGCGCCAACTGACAGCGGCGCAGGTATCGCTCACGGACGGGGCACTTCAAACATCTGGCCGGGCTGCAAGGCAAAGCCGCGCAGGAAATCCGCCGCTGGCAGGCGCTTGCCGCCTGCGCGCTGCAGCTCGGTGAGCGTGAGCACGCCGTCGGCGCAGGCCACACGCACGCCGCTGGCGTCGGCGGAGAGAATTTTCCCGCAGGGCGCTTGGTGCGGCTCCGGCTCCGACTCCGACTCCGACTTCGGCTGCGGCTGTTGCGGAGCTGGATCAATGTGTGCCTGCCAGAGCTTGACGGTGTCCGCGCCCAGTTGCGCCGTCGCGCCCGGAAAGGGCGTCATGGCGCGGATGTGGCGCTCAATCGCCGCCACGGGCTGCGTCCAGTCCACGGCGGCTTCGGCTTTTTCGATCTTGTGGGCGTAGGTCACGCCGTCGGCGGGCTGTTTGACGGGCGTTAGCGCGCCAGAGTCGGCCAGTTTCAGCGCCTGCACAATCAGCCGCCCACCCAGCGCGGCGAGTTTGTCGTGCAGCGTGGCGGTGGTGTCGGGCGCGGTGCCGGTGTGGACGATGGGGAGTTTTTCAACTAGCAGCATGTCGCCGGTGTCGAGTCCGGCGTCCATTTGCATGATGGCCACGCCGGTTTGCGCATCGCCCGCCTGAATGGCGCGGTGAATCGGCGCGGCACCGCGCCAGCGCGGCAGCAGCGAGGCGTGAATGTTCAGGCAGCCCAGCCGGGGCAGGTCCAGCGCCCACTGCGGCAGGATCAGGCCGTAAGCGGCCACGACCATCACATCGGCCTGCGCGGCCAGCAGCGCCTCGCGGGCGGCGGCGGCATCGTCGGGGTATTTGCCGTCCAGCCGCAGGCTGCGCGGCTGCGCCACCGCAATGCCCTGGCTTTGCGCCCACTGCTTGACGGCGGAGGCCTGCAGCTTCATGCCGCGCCCGGCGGGGCGGTCGGGCTGGGTCAGGACGAGAGGGATTTCAAAACCGGCATCCTGCAACTGCTGCAGGGCGACTCGGGCAAATTCGGGGGTTCCGGCAAAAATGACACGCATGGGGCGCGATTTTAGAGATTTAGAGAGTCAGCGCCCGGCAGCGTCCCGCGCCTCGTCTTTGATCTGCTTGATCATCTTCGTCTTGATGCGGTTGCGCTTGAGCGGCGAGAGGTATTCAACGAAGACTTTGCCCAGCAAATGATCCATCTCGTGCTGGATGCACACGGCCAGCATGCCTTCGGCTTCATGGGTCTGGCGCTTGCCGTCGAGGTCCAGCGCCTGCACTTTCACCGCCAGCGAGCGCTCGACGCCGTCATAAATGCCCGGCACCGACAGGCAACCTTCTTCGCCGATGCGCGTTTCGGGGCTAACCCAGATGATTTCGGGGTTGATCAGCACCATAGGCTGGTCGCGCTTGTCGCTCGCGTCGATGACGATCAGGCGTTCATGCACATCGACCTGCGTGGCGGCCAGGCCGATCCCGGCGGCCTCGTACATGGTGGCGAACATGGCGTCCACGAGTTGGCGCAGGCGCGCATCAACGGCAGCCACGGGTTTGGCCACCGTGTGCAGGCGCGGGTCGGGGTAACGGAGAATGGTCAGTAGAGTCATGAGAGCAGGTAAAGGAAGTTGCTATTTTCGCCACTTTCCCGGATTTTTAAACGCTGCCATCGTCGCAGAATCGCCAAATCGTTGCCTAATCAAGGGCTTGAGGACAGAATCGCTTGAAATTTTTCAAGAAAATAGGCCCTGCACAACAGGCGTTTGCAGCCGATATCCCAGCCTGACGGGCCTACCCCCGCTTCAAAATGAACATTATTTTTGGTCGTTTCAGCTCTTTTTCAATCGCCGCCGTGGCGCTGCTTGTCGGCTCAGGTGCGGCACTGGCGCAGGATTTTTCGGACGCCTCCGACCCGTCGGCCACGACCGCGCCGGTCGCCCAGCGAGGCGTTGCGCTGTCCGAGCTGGCGCCCAATGCGCCCGACAGCTACACCGTCAAATCGGGCGACACTTTGTGGGCCATTTCAGGCATCTTCCTGAAAAAACCCTGGCGCTGGCCCGAACTGTGGCAAATGAATCGCGCCGACATTCGCAACCCGCACCGCATCTACCCCGGCCAGCAGCTGCGCCTTGAAAAGGTCAACGGACGGGCCGTTCTGCGCACCGGCCGCGCTGGCGAAAACAGCGCCAGCGCGCCCACCAGCACGCTGCGGGTGTCGCCCAAAACCCGCGCCACCTCGCTGGCCGACGCGGCCATTCCAACGCTGGCATCGCAGGCCATCGAGCCTTTTCTGGCCGAGCCGCTGATTGTCGATGAGCTGACGCTGGCCACGGCGCCGCGCATTGTGGCCACGCAAGAAGGCCGCGTGCTGCTCAGCCGGGGCGACCGGGCCTACGCCAGCGGCGCCTACGCGGGCAGCAGGGCTGGCAAGGCCTTGAGCGAGCAGCCGGGCGAGCCTTTCAATTTCCGGGTGTTTCGCAACGCTACGCCGCTCAAAGACCCCACCACTCAGGCCATTCTGGGCTATGAAGCCCAGTACGTCGGCCAGGCCGAGCTGGTGCGCGGCGAATCCACCGCCCAAACGCCCGACCAGGACGGCAAACTCCACACCGACAAAGTGCCCGCCACCATCGACATCGTGGGCAGCAAAGAAGAAATGCGCGTCGGCGACCGGCTGATTGCCGAGCCGCCGCGCCAACTGCGCAGCTACGTGCCGCGTGCGCCTTCGATACCCACGACGGGCCAGATCGTCTCTGTGTACGGCAGCGCCGTGGTGCAAGCCAGCGCTAACCAGATTGTGGCGATCAACCGGGGCACCCGCGACGGCGTGGAGCCGGGCCATGTCATGGCCATCCTCAAGGATGGCGAGCGCCTGGAGGACAAAACCGACAGCGCCAAGCCGCAGCTGAAGCTGCCCAACGAGCGCAATGGGCTGCTGATGGTGTTTCGCACCTTTGATCGCCTGTCCTACGCGCTGATTTTGCAGGCGACCGACGGCGTCAGGGTTGGCGACCACTTCGCCAATCCGAACTGAGTGGCATGAATGCCCAAGAGCTTCAAGCCTGGCTGCGCCTGACGCTAACGCCCGGCGTCGGCAACGCCACCGCCCGCAAGCTGCTGACGGCCTTCGGGTCGGCGCAGGCGGTTTTTGACCAGAGCGGCCTGACGCTGCGCCAAGTCGTATCAGACAAGCTGAGCAGCGCGCTGCAAACCGAGCCGCCTAAGCTCGCCGCCCAGCTCCAGACCACGCTGGACTGGCTGCAGGCCAGCGGCGACCGGCGCATTGCCACGCTGGGCGACGCCGCCTATCCGACTGCGCTGCTCGACATCGAAGACCCGCCGTTGATGCTCTACATGCTGGGCAGGCTGTGCGCAAACCCGGACGCCGCCGCTGAAATGGCCCCCAGCCTTGCCATCGTTGGTAGCCGCAACCCGACGCCGCAGGGCGAAAGCAACGCCCGGCAGTTTGCCAAAGCCTTTGGCCAGGCCGGGCTGTGCGTCGTCTCGGGGCTGGCGCTGGGCATTGACGGCGCGGCCCACGACGGCGCGTTGCTGGGCGGCGGCCAGACGATTGCCGTGGTCGGCACCGGGCTGGACCGCGTTTATCCGAAAAAACATCTGGCGCTGGCGCACCGCATCGCCCGCCAAGGCATGCTGATCAGCGAATTCCCGCTGGGAACGCCGCCGCTGATGGCCAATTTTCCCAAGCGCAACCGCATCATTTCGGGCCTGAGTTTGGGCACGCTGGTGGTTGAGGCTGCGCTGAAATCAGGCTCCTTGATCACCGCCCGGCTGGCCGCCGAGCAGGGCAAGGAGGTTTTTGCGATTCCCGGCTCAATTCACTCGCCGCAGTCACGCGGCTGCCACGCGCTGATCAAGCAAGGTGCCAAGCTGGTCGAAGTGGCGCAGGACGTGCTCGAAGAGCTGCGCCTGACGCCTGTCAGCGTGGGCCACGCCGCCGCGCCAGATTTCTTGGACCCGGCCAGCGGCAACGACAACGACAACGACAACGACACCAGCAGCGGCAGCGGCACAGGCGGCGCGCCGCAGTCCGGCCCGCAAAACGCGCTGCTGACGGCGCTGGGTTTTGACCCGGTCAGTTTGGATGCCTTGCAGGCACGCTGCGGGCTGCCCACCGATCAGTTACAGGCGCAACTGCTGGAGTTGGAACTCGACGGAGCGCTGGCGCGCCTGCCGGGTGGCCTGTTCCAGCGCCTTGCGGCGGCTTGAGGTTATCTGCGTTATATTGGCTTCATGTTTGAAGTCTTGGTGTACGTTTACGAAAATTACTGGCAGGGCGCGGCCTGCCCCGAGTTTGACCGGCTGAGTCGCAAGCTCATGGCCGCAGGTTTTGACGCCGAAGAAATCCACGAAGCGCTGGTCTGGCTCGACGGCCTGAACATCGCCGCCCAGCACACGCAAATCAGCCAGCCCACCAGCACGCCAGCCGGGCAGAGCGCCGGGTCAGCCAGCGCGGCCAGCGGCGCGGCACCAGCGGCTGGCTTTGCCGCCCAGTCCAGCCAGAGCCTGCGCGTTTATTCAGTGGCCGAACAAACCCACCTGGGCGCGCAAAGCCTGGGTTTTGTGAGTTTTCTGGAATCCTCGGGCGTGCTGCCGCCGCACATGCGCGAAATCGTCATGGATCGTGCGATGGCTGCCCCCGGCGATCCGGTCACGCTCGATGACCTGAAAATCATCGTGCTAATGGTGTACTGGAGCTTTGGCCAGGAGCCAGACGCCTTGGTGCTCGACGAGCTGTGCGACGACTCGCAGGGGCGCTTAGCCCACTGAGTCTTGACTGCTCCCCGGCCTGAAGTCCGGGGATTCTGATTCCCGGTCTTCATGCTAAGGCTCCTCCTGCGAGACTCGCCAATCCGCGAGCGAGAATGTTTTTTGCCGCATTGACATCGCGCGAATGC
>CAIYKK010000303.1 GCA_903926695.1 uncultured Burkholderiales bacterium | reverse complement strand
TTCACTATCTTTGGGACGCAATTCCCGATGTACCGGGCCTTCATGATGGGGGTGGCGCTGTTGATGTTGCTGGCGATCTGGTTGTTGCTGACGCGGACCCGGATTGGCCTGGTGATTCAGGCCGCGCTGACGCACCCCGAGATGGCGCAGGCGCTGGGTCACAACGTGCCGCAGGTGTTCATGCTGGTGTTTGGCGGCGGTGCGGCGCTGGCGGGGCTGGCCGGTGTGGTCGGCGGCACGGCGTTTGTGACCGAACCGGCGATGGCCGCCTCGGTTGGCCCGGTGATTTTTGTGGTCGTGGTCGTGGGCGGGCTGGGTTCGTTGGGCGGGGCTTTTCTGGCGTCGCTGCTGATCGGGTTGATTCAGACGTTTGCCGTGGCGCTCGATGCGTCGCTGCTGACGCTGCTGGCGCGCTTGAATTACGCGGTGACGCTGGACACGCCGGGCTATGCGTTGCTGGCGCTGCCGGTGTCGCAGCTTGCGCCGGTGCTGCCGTTTTTGCTCTTGGTGCTGATGCTGATTTTCCGGCCCCGTGGGCTGCTGGGGACGCGTGATGCGTGAGGAAACCTTTGGCCCTGTAGCAATCGGGCGCTGTGCAAACGGGCTGCTGGGGACGTGCGATGCGTGAGGCTGGCCGTCTATCGCGCAGCGCGCAACGCGGGCCGCTGGCGACTCTGGACGCTGGACGCACTGCTGACGCGGGCCGTTGGCTGATTTGGACGCTGTGCGCGCTGGCGCTGATGGCCGCACCGCTGCTGTTCAAAAGCCGCCTGTCGCTGAGTTTGCTGTCGCAAGCGGGTTATTTGGCGATCATTTGCCTGAGCTACAACATCTTGCTGGGACAGGGCGGCATGCTCAGTTTTGGCCACGCGGTGTATGCCGGGCTGGGTTCGTTTCTGGCGATTCACGCGATGAATCTGGCGGCCAGCGGGCGTTTTTACCTGCCGCTTCCCTTGATTCCGCTCGTCGGCGGGCTGGCCGGGCTGGCAGTGGCGGCGCTGCTGGGTTATGTGACAACGCGCAAGGCGGGCACCGCCTTTGCCATGATCACGCTGGGTGTGGGCGAGCTGGTGGCGGCGATGGTGCTGATGTTTCCGGGATTTTTTGGCGGCGAGGGCGGTCTCAGCGCCAACCGGGTTTACGGCCCGTCGCTGTGGGGTTTTAATTTTGGGCCGCAGATTCAGGTTTATTACCTGATTGCGCTGTATGGCTTTATTTGCACCGCAGCCATGTATGCCTTCACCCGCACGCCGCTGGGCCGCCTGCTCAACGCCGTGCGCGACAACCCCGAGCGCGTTCAATTCATCGGCTACGACCCGCAGCGGGTGCGTTACCTGGCCTTTGTGATTGCCGGTTTTTTTGCCGGGATTGGCGGCGCGCTGGCGGCGATCAATTCGGAAATCGTCACCGCCGAAGCCGTCAGCGCCGTGCGTTCGGGCAATGTGCTGCTGTTTACATTTTTGGGCGGAACGGCTTTTTTTGCCGGGCCGATTCTGGGCGCGGGGCTGATGGTGCTGGCGCTGGTGCTGCTCTCGGAATGGACGATGGCTTGGCTGCTGTATGTGGGGCTGGTTTTTCTGCTGATGGTGATGTATGCGCCCGGCGGGCTGGCGGGCCTGATCGTGGCTCATTGGCGGGTGCTGTCGAGCGGCAGGCTTGGGCGGCTGGGGCTGGGACGGATGGGTGTGGGTTATTTGGTGCAGGCTACGGCGGCGCTAGTCGCGCTTGTTGGTGCTGCCACCATGATCGAGATGCTTTATCAACTGCAGTTCAATGCTGCCGTCGGGCCGGAGCTGCGCTTTATCGGCTTG
>CAIYKK010000302.1 GCA_903926695.1 uncultured Burkholderiales bacterium | reverse complement strand
TTATGTGCCGCTGCAGGAAATGCTGGAAATCGAATCCTTCGACGAAGACACGGTCAATGAGCTGCGCACGCGCGCCAAAATCGCCGTGCTGTCGCACGACAAGCGCGTCGATCCTATCGGCACCTGCGTCGGCGTGCGCGGCACCCGCGTCAATGGCGTGACCAACGAACTCGCTGGCGAGCGCGTCGATATCGTGCTGTGGAGCGAAGACCCGGCCCAGTTTGTCATTGGCGCGCTGGCCCCGGCCAATGTGTCCTCCATCGTTGTCGATGAAGAGCGCCATGTGATGGACGTGGTCGTGGACGAGGAAAACCTCGCCATCGCCATCGGGCGCGGCGGCCAGAACGTGCGCCTGGCGTCCGACCTGACCGGCTGGAAAATCAACATCATGGACGCCAACGAGTCGGCCCTGAAACAGGCCACCGAAAACGACACCGGTCGGCGCCTGTTCATGGAAAAGCTCGATGTGGACGAAGAAATCGCCGACATCCTGATTGCCGAAGGCTTTACCAGCCTTGAAGAAGTGGCTTATGTGCCGCTGCAGGAAATGCTGGAAATCGAATCCTTCGACGAAGACACGGTCAATGAGCTGCGCACGCGCGCCAAAGACGCCTTGCTGACGATGGAAATCGCCAAGGAAGAAAATGCCGACGGCGTTTCGCAGGATCTGCGCGACGTTGTAGGTCTCACCCCTGAGCTGGTTGCCAAACTGATCGAAGCCGGTGTCGCCACCCGCGACGATCTGGCCGATCTGGCTACGGATGAGCTCACCGAAATCACCGGCCAGTCTGAGGACGAAGCCACGGCCCTGATCATGACGGCGCGCGCTCATTGGTTTACCGATGACGACTCCGCTGCGCCTGCAACGGCCCAAGAGCAGTAATCATGGAGGCCAGCCAGGAAAACCAATATGTCCAGTACCACTACCGTCGCTCAATTCGCTGCTGAATTGAACAAATCTCCCGCTACGCTGATCGAGCAGTTGTCCAGCGCAGGCGTTGTCAAGGCGCGGGCCAGCGATCCGCTGTCCGAAGCCGACAAGCAAAAGCTGCTCGGCTATTTGCAGGCCAGCCACGGCACGGCCAGCACCGAGCGCAAAAAGATCATCTTGATGAAAAAATCCACCACCGAGATCAAACAGGCCGATGCCAGCGGCAAGGCCCGCACGATCCAGGTTGAAGTGCGCAAGAAGCGCACGTTCGTCAGGCGCGAGGATGGCACTGACGCGGCGTCCTCCGAAGATATTCACGCCGAAGACGTTGCAGTGCCCCATGCAGCTGCGGCAGCCGAGGCCGAATTGGTGCGCCGCGAGGAAGAAGCTAACCGCGATGCTGAACTGCTGCGTCGCCAGGAGGCTGAGCTGGCTGAAAAGCGACGTTTGCGTCAAGAACAGGAAGCGCAGGAAGCGGCCCTTGAGCGTGAGCGCCAGGCCGCTGCTGCCAAGAAAGCACAAGAAGAGGCTCAAGCGGTAGCTGCTGCCAAAGCCGCCGCTGAAGCAGAGGCTGCCAAAAAGGCGGCAGCCCAGGCAGCCCAGGCTGTCACCAAAGCCAAACCTACTATTGGAAAAATAGAAAAAGTAGCTCCTCCCATGACCGCTGATGTCCAAAAAGCGGCTGCTACCGCAGCCACCGCAGCCGCTGCACAAACCAGCAAGGCCGCCGAAGCCGCCGCCGCGCTGGCTGCCGCCAAAGCCAAAGCCACCGCTGAATTCCAGGCCGATGCCGCCAAAGCCTTGGCGCTGCAGGAACGCCGCCGCAAAGCCGAGGCCGAAGCTGCTGGCATCCGCGCCATGCTGTCCGCGCCCAAGCGGGTGCTGGTGCCGCATGTGGACCCCAAGGTGGCCATGAAGGGCACGCTGCACAAGCCAGCGGCCGCGCCCGGCGCTGCCAAACCCGCCGTGCCCGCCGCTGCGCCAGCCGCTGCGCCTGCTGCACCCGGTAAAAAAGAAGTCAAGTCTGAAAACCTGTCTTCGACCTGGAAAGATGACGCGGCCAAGAAAAAAGGCATCCCGAGCCGTGGCGCTCCGGCAGCCCCCGGACGCGGCAATTTCCGCCCTGGCCCACGTGGCCGTCGCAGCGGCGGACGCGATACGCGCCCCGAATCGACTTTTGTGCCGCCAACCGACTTCAAGGTGATCGAGGTCCATGTGCCCGAAACCATCACAGTGTCGGAACTGGCGCACAAGATGAGCATCAAGTCGTCCGAAGTCATCAAGCATTTGATGAAGCTCGGCCAGATGGTCACCATCAACCAGCCGCTGGACCAGGACACCGCCATGATTGTGGTGGAAGAAATGGGCCACAAGGCGCTGCCTGCTGCGCTGGATGATCCAGAAGCCTTCACCGCCGACGACGTGCAGGGCCAGCAGGCCGAAGCGCTGCCGCGCGCACCGGTCGTCACCGTCATGGGTCACGTCGATCACGGTAAAACCTCGCTGCTGGACCACATCCGCCGCGCCAAGGTCGCTTCCGGCGAAGCGGGCGGCATTACCCAGCACATCGGCGCTTACCACGTCGAGACGCCGCGCGGCATGATCTCCTTCCTCGATACCCCCGGCCACGAGGCGTTTACCGCCATGCGTGCCCGTGGTGCGCAGGCTACCGACATCGTGATTCTGGTGGTCGCTGCCGACGACGGCGTGATGCCGCAAACCAAAGAAGCCATCAAGCATGCTCGTGCTGCAGGTGTGCCTATCGTTGTGGCGATCAACAAGATCGACAAGCCCGGCGTCAATCTGGAGCGCGTCAAAGGCGAGCTGGTCACCGAAGGCGTGATTCCCGAAGAGTTCGGCGGCGATGCGCCCTTTGTGCCCGTTTCTGCCCACACTGGCGTCGGCATCGACGCGCTGCTCGAACAGGTGCTGCTGCAAGCCGAAGTGCTGGAACTCAAGGCGCCAGTTGCGGCGATGGCCAAGGGTCTGGTGATTGAAGCCCGTCTGGACAAGGGCCGTGGCCCGGTTGCCACCGTGCTGGTGCAGTCCGGCACACTCAAGGCGGGCGATGTGGTGCTGGCCGGTTCGACCTATGGCCGCGTGCGCGCCATGCTGGACGAAAACGGCAAGGCGATCAAGACCGCTGGTCCTTCGATTCCGGTCGAAATCCAGGGTCTGACCGAAGTGCCGCAAGCCGGTGACGACTTCATGGTGATGACCGACGAGCGCCGTGTGCGCGAAATCGCCACCTACCGTGCTGGCAAATTCCGCAACACCAAGCTGGCCAAGATGCAGGCGTCCAAGCTGGAAAACATGTTCGCCGACATCAACGCAGGCGAAGTCAAGCTGTTGCCCATCATCATCAAGGCCGATGTGCAGGGTTCGCAGGAAGCGCTGTCGCAGTCGCTGCTCAAGCTCTCGACCGAAGAGGTCAAGGTGCAGTTGGTGTACTCCGGCGTCGGCGGCATCTCCGAGTCCGACGTGAATCTGGCCAGTGCCTCCAAGGCAGTGCTGATCGGCTTCAACACCCGTGCTGACGCCCAGGCGCGCAAGCAGGCCGAGAACAACGGCATCGATATTCGCTACTACAACATCATTTATGACGCTGTGGACGATCTCAAGGCCGCGATGTCCGGCATGCTCACGCCCGACAAGAAGGAAGAAATCATCGGCAATGCCGAGATTCGCAACATCTTCAAGGTCAGCAAGATTGGCTCGATTGCCGGTTGTATGGTCACTGCCGGTGTGGTCCGCCGCACCGCCAAGGTGCGCCTGTTGCGCGGCAATGTGGTTATTCACACGGGCGAGCTCGACTCGCTCAAGCGCTTCAAGGACGATGCCAAGGAAGTCAAGGAAGGTTTTGAATGTGGCTTGAATCTCAAGAACTACAACGACATCGAAGTCGGTGACGTTCTTGAATTCTTTGAAATCAGGGAAGTCGCCCGCACCTTGTAAGGAAACTGACCAGTAGCTGGTTTGAAAAAGCTGGCCGCTGGTTATTTTTGGGAGAGGGCAACCTCTTTCAAATTCGCCCCGAAAGGGGTGTGGATTGAAACAAACATGCGTAAAAAATCCTCCACTCCCAACCGCAGCTTTCGTGTGGCCGACCAGATCCAGCGCGATCTGACGGAACTGATCGCGCGCGAGTTGAAAGACCCGCGTGTCGGCATGGTGACGGTCCAGTCGGTGGAAGTCACGCCCGACTACGCCCACGCCAAAATTTATTTCAGCGTGCTGATCGGCAACCCCAAAGAATGCGAAATCGCGCTTAATCAGGCCGCAGGCTTTCTGCGCAACGGCCTGTTCAAGCGCCTGATGACGCACACCGTGCCGACGCTACATTTTCACTTCGACCAGACCACCGAACGTGCTGCTGACCTGAGCGCCTTGATTGCCAAGGCCGTTTCTTCTCGCGCCCAAGACGACTGAGTTCGCGCCGTTCCCCCGCTGACAGGTTGGGGACAACGGTGCCAACCAGCGTGCGGGCAGGCCCGGCGCTTAGCCTGTCGGAGCCTTATGACAAAAACCTCTTCTCCCCGCCAGAAAATTCAGCGCCGTCCCGTGCATGGCGTGCTGCTGCTCGACAAGCCGCTGGGCCTGTCAAGCAACCAGGCGCTGCAGCGGGCCAAATGGCTGCTGCGCGCTGATAAGGCTGGCCACACCGGCACGCTCGATCCGCTGGCCACCGGCGTGCTGCCGCTGTGCTTTGGCGCGGCCACCAAATTCAGCCAGCTCCAGTTGGACGCTGACAAGACTTACGAAGCCATCTTGCTGCTGGGCCAGAAAACCACCACCGCCGATGCCGAAGGCGACGTGATTGAAACCCGGCCCGTGCCGGAGCTGACGCCGAAACTGCTGGCCGCCGTGACGCAGCGTTTTACCGGCCCACTGGCGCAGGTTCCGCCCATGTATTCGGCGCTGAAAAAAGATGGCAAGGCGCTCTACGAATACGCCCGCCAAGGCATTGACGTGGAGCGCGAAGCGCGCCACATCACGATTTTCAGCCTCGACATGGTGCAGGTCAGCGATGACCGGGCGCCAGCGGCGCTCAAAATCACTGTCAGCTGTAGCAAGGGCACCTATATCCGCACCCTCGGCGAAGACATCGGCGAGGCGCTCGGTTGTGGTGCGCATTTGGGCGCGCTGCGGCGCATCGAAACCGGCGGTTTTGTCGCCAGCCAGTGCATCACGCTGGCCGCACTCGAAGCCATGAGCGAAGCCCAGCGCGACGCCTGCCTGCTGGCGCCGCAGTCTTTGGTGGCCGGATTTCCGACTGTCACACTGGACGCGGATAATGCAGGACGCTTTTTAAGCGGTCTGCGCCGCCGGGGCCAGTGGGGCGCAGACGCGCCGCTGGTGCAGGTCTATGGCAGCGTGCCAGCGGCGTTTCTGGGCTCGGCCCATATCGTCGCTGACGAGCTGATTCCCCAGCGACTGCTCAGCCCTATTGAAATTCAGGACATCCTGCAGGCGCAGGCGGCGCAGCACGCTGCGCAATTGATGCCTGTTTCCACAGCCGAACCCTCCGCACCAGCGGATGGCGGCTCTCTTCAACATTAATCCAATACCGTTTTTCAAGTCTCCAGAAAGCAAACCATGAGTCAGAAACAGATCCGTAATATCGCCATCATTGCCCACGTTGACCATGGTAAGACCACCATGGTTGACCAGTTGCTGCGCCAATCTGGCACCTTTGCCGAACACGAAAAAATCGTCGATACCGTGATGGACAACAATGCCATCGAAAAAGAACGTGGCATCACGATCCTGGCCAAAAACTGCGCCGTGAGTTGGGAAGGCACGCACATCAACATCGTCGATACCCCCGGCCACGCCGACTTCGGCGGTGAAGTCGAGCGCGCGCTGTCAATGGTCGATGGCGTGGTGTTGCTGATCGACGCGCAGGAAGGCCCCATGCCCCAGACGCGCTTCGTGACCAAGAAGGCGCTGGCGCTGGGTCTGAAGCCCATCGTCGTGGTGAACAAGGTGGACAAGCCCGGCGCGAACCCCGACAAAGTCGTGAACGCCGCTTTCGATTTGTTCGACAAGCTCGGCGCGACCGATGAGCAGCTCGATTTCCCCGTCGTGTACGCCTCCGGCATCAACGGCTGGTCGTCGCTGGAAGAAGGCGCGCCCGGCGAGCAGTGGGGCCCGGACATGTCCGCCCTGTTCAACACCGTGCTCAAGCACGTTCCCGCACAAAGCGGCGACCCTGAAGCACCGCTGCAACTGCAGATTTCCGCGCTGGATTTTTCCACCTTTGTCGGCCGCATCGGCGTTGGCCGTATCAGCCAGGGCACGATCAGGCCCATGATGGACGTGGTCGTCATGGAAGGCCCGGACGGCAAGGCTGTCAAAGGCCGTGTCAATCAGGTGCTGACCTTCCAGGGTCTGGAGCGCGTGCAGGCGACGGAAGCCGGTCCCGGCGAAATCGTGCTGATCAACGGCATTGGCGACATCGGTATCGGCGTGACCATCACCGACCCGCTGACGCCAGCACCACTGCCTATGCTCAAGGTCGATGAGCCGACGCTGACGATGAATTTTTGCGTCAACACCAGCCCGCTGGCTGGCCGAGAAGGCAAATACGTCACCAGCCGCCAGATCTGGGACCGCCTGCAAAAAGAACTGCAGCACAACGTGGCCCTGCGCGTCAACGAAACCGGCGAAGAAGGCATTTTTGAAGTCATGGGCCGGGGTGAGTTACACCTGACCATCCTGCTGGAAAACATGCGCCGCGAAGGTTTTGAAATGGCTGTCTCCAAGCCACGCGTGGTGATGAAAGAAATCAACGGCGAAAAATGCGAGCCTATCGAACTGGTGACCGCTGACATCGAAGAGCAGCACCAGGGCGGCGTGATGCAGGCGCTGGGCGAGCGCAAGGGCGAACTGGTGAACATGGAGCCGGACGGCCGTGGCCGCGTGCGCCTCGAATACCGCATTCCGGCGCGTGGCCTGATCGGTTTCACCAACGAATTCCTGAATTTGACGCGCGGCTCCGGCCTGATCGCCAATATTTTCGACTGCTAC
>CAIYKK010000301.1 GCA_903926695.1 uncultured Burkholderiales bacterium | reverse complement strand
GTGTCATCTTGTGGGGAGACTCGCTTGCCAATCAGTACCTAGAACCAATTACCCGTGCGGTATCTGGCTTAGGTTTGCAGGGGCTGATTGCCACGCAGAGTGGCTGCCGCGCCTTTCTGGATTCGCCTCCGCAAGACCGAGGTGTTCCACGGAGTTGCAATCAATTCAACCAGGAGGTGCTGGAATTTTTGCAATCTGCCGAGCAGCCAAATATCGTGATATTGGGGCGCAATTGGGGTGGTGGGGGAGCCAAAGAGGCCGCCGTACTCATTGCCAGTCTTTTGTCTTCTGGTAAAACAGTCGTTTTGATTTTGCCGTCCCTTCACATGGGCTTCGATGTGACGCAGCGCTGGATGGAAAACCAGTTCCGCGCCGGACGGGCTATTGATGAATGGCATTTGGATGCCACGCCCGAACTGGTTCAGGCCGCTGTGCGACGCGAAATTGTGGATGCGACCATCCCATTTCTCAAAAATCCTAAATTCATTACGGTTGACCCGCTGCCAAAGGTTTGTGAGGGGGTTATTTGTTACCTTGTGCGTAACGGGCAGGCTAATTTCAGAGACACAATTCATATTTCCAATGTAAATGCGAGTCAATATGACGATATTTTCGTCAAAGCGCTGACTGATGCTTGGGCAATCAGTCAACCCAAGCCAGATATCACACACGCCAGCAGCCCTTAAAATCGGTAGATTCGGCCTAAATATACCTGTGCGCTTGGAGTGCGACGATGGACATCGTCGCGGGAACATTGGACGTTATGTTGAGCAAAATCGGGTGGCTGCGGCACATTTAAGAACGAACGAACGAACGAAAGCCTGACCCCATGAACGCTCTGAACATCGCCGACTACATGCAGACGCTGGGCGCGCAAGCCAAAGCCGCCAGCGCCCACACCGCCCGAGCCCCGGCAGCGGTGAAAAACAAGGCGCTGCGCACGCTCGCCGCGCTGCTGCGCCAGAACGCCCCGGCGATGCAACAAGCGAACCAGCGCGACTTAGAGCGCGCCGCTGCCAGTGGCTTGAGCGGGCCGCTGTACGACCGCCTCAAGCTCGGTGCCAAAGATTTAGAAACCGTCGCCCTCGGCTGCGAGCAGCTGGCCACCATGCCCGACGTGATCGGCGAAATCATCGGTATGAAAGAGCAGCCCAGCGGCATCCGCGTCGGCCAGATGCGCGTGCCTATCGGCGTGTTCGGCATGATTTACGAAAGCCGCCCGAATGTGACGATTGAAGCGGCCTCGCTGGCGATTAAAAGCGGCAACGCCTGCATCCTGCGCGGCGGCTCGGAGGCGATTGAATCGAACAAGGCGCTGGCCGAACTGGTGCAGCAGGCGCTGGCCGAAAGCGGCCTGCCCGCCGACGCCGTGCAGCTCGTCACCACCACCGACCGCGAAGCCGTCGGCGAGCTGATCGCGATGCCGAAATACGTCGATGTCATCATTCCACGCGGCGGCAAGGGGCTGATCGAGCGCATCAGCGCAGGCGCCAAAGTGCCGGTGATTAAACACCTGGACGGCAATTGCCACACCTACGTCGATGACCCGTGCGACCTCGAAATGGCCGTGAAAATCGCCGACAACGCCAAAACGCAAAAATACAGCCCGTGCAACGCCAGCGAAAGCCTGCTCGTGGCCGCAGGCGTGGCGGGCGATTTTCTGCCG
>CAIYKK010000300.1 GCA_903926695.1 uncultured Burkholderiales bacterium | reverse complement strand
GACAAGGCTTACGTCGAAGGCATCACCCAGCTCGGCGCGAAAGACATCCGCTACGCCGAACAGCTCGGCTACCGCATCAAGCTGCTGGGCATCACCAAGCGCGTGGCGGGCGGCATTGAACTGCGCGTTCACCCCAGCCTGATTCCGGCCAAGCGCCTGCTGGCTAACGTAGAAGGCGCGATGAACGCCGTTGTGGTTCACGGCGATGCGGTCGGCACGACGCTGTATTACGGCAAAGGCGCAGGCAGCGAGCCGACGGCCAGCGCCGTGATTGCCGACTTGGTCGATATTGCCCGCCTGCAAACGGCCAGCGCCGAGCACCGCGTCCCGCATCTGGCCTTCCAGCCCGACGCGATGAGCGATTTGGCCATCGTGCCGATGTCGGAAATCGTCACCAGCTACTACCTGCGCCTGAACGTGGCCGACGAAGCCGGTGTGCTGGCGAACGTGACCGGCATTCTGGCCGAAGCCGGTATCAGCATTGACGCCGTGCTGCAGCGCGAAGCCGACGACGTGGGCGGCGAGGGCGCGACCCAGACCGACCTGATCATCCTGACCCACGAGTGTGTGGAAGCCAAGATGAACGAAGCCCTCGCCCACATGCAGGCGCTGGCGACGGTGCTGGCACCGATTACCCGCATCCGCAAGGAAGAGCTGGCGTAAGCCCGCCTTGCCAATCAGAAAGACTGGACTCCCATGAACCCCACCATCGACGATGTTGAGTTGACGAAATTCATTCAGGCGGTGCAAAACACCAGGCCGCTCGATATTTCGGTGGAGGAGGATGAACGCCGTTATGTGAAGCATTTGCAGGGCACGCGCGATTCTTTGGGGCGGCTGCGGGCTGAAATCGGGCATCGCATTGGCGACGGGGTTTATCTGTTCACCGGGCAAATCGGCAGCGGCAAAAGCACCGAGCTGCTTCGCCTGAAAAAGGAACTCCAAAGCCCGCAGTGCAAGGTTTATTACTGCGATCTGGAAGACTGGCTGAACCTCAATGCCCCGATTGATCTGGCCAGCATGCTGCTCGCCATGATTGCTTCGTGGGTTGATGTGATTGGCACCAACGCAGGGCAGCGCACGCCAGTTCAGCGGCTGACGGATTTTCTGACGCGCACCAAAATTTCCTTAACGGGCATTGAGCTTGAAGGCGACATGAGCGCTGTCAAGGCCAAGCTGCAACTGGCGCTCCAGACTGACGCCAACTTTCGTGCCGATCTGGAGTCCACGCTCAAGCAAAACGTGGGCAGCTTTGTCAATCAGGTGCACCGCTTTGTGGCCGAACTGGTGGCTGACATTTGCCGCCCCGGTGACAAGTGCGTTTTGATTGCCGACTCGCTGGAAAAGATTCGCGGCTATGGCGACGAGGCTGGCAAGGTGTACGAAAGCATCCAGCGCCTGTTTTTGAACGAGGGCCGGGCCTTGTGCCTGCCCAGCGTTCATGTGGTGTATTCGGTTTCGCCTTTTTTGCTGGCGCAAAACCCGCAATTGCCCAGCATTTTGGGGCAGGGGCTGGTGGTCAATATGCCTTCGGTGCATGTGTTCAGAAAACGCAGCAGTGAACTTGACGCGGACGGCGTGAAGCAAATGACGGAATTGGTCAACTTGCGTTACGCCCAATGGCAGCAGTTTATTGCCCCCGAGTTGCTTGATGCGCTGATTCGTGACTGCGGCGGCGACTTGCG
>CAIYKK010000299.1 GCA_903926695.1 uncultured Burkholderiales bacterium | reverse complement strand
CGGCGCGACGGGCAGCGCAAAAAATGCCGCCAGCCCGGCCAGCGCCAAACCAATCGTCAGCAGCACGGTGGCCACGGGGCGACGAACAAAAGGTTCGGACAGGTTCATGGTGCGGGCCTCAGCCGCCGCCCGAGCCGGTCAAAGGCCAGATAAATCACCGGCGTGGTGAACAGCGTCAGCATCTGGCTGACAATCAGCCCGCCAAAAATCGCCAGCCCCAGCGGACGGCGCAACTCCGCGCCGTCGCCAAAACCCAGCATCAGCGGCACGGCGGCAAACAGCGCCGCCAGCGTCGTCATCAAAATCGGCCTAAAGCGTAGTAGCGCCGCCTGGTGAATCGCTTCTTGCGGCGATTTGCCTTCGCTGCGTTCGGCGTCGATGGCGAAGTCGATCATCATGATGGCGTTCTTTTTCACAATGCCGATCAGCAAAATGATGCCGATGATGCCGATCACGCCCAAGTCAGCGCCGCTGACCATCAGCGCCAGCAGCGCGCCCACGCCCGCCGACGGCAGTGTCGAGAGAATCGTCAGCGGATGCACATAACTTTCGTACAGCACGCCCAGCACGATATACACGCAGATCACCGCCGCCAGAATCAGCCAGAGCTGGTTCGCCAGCGACGCCTGATACGCGCCCGCCGCGCCGACAAACGTCAGCGTCACGCTGGCGGGCAGGGCGATGTCGGCGGCGGCCTGCCTGATCTGATCGACCGCGCTGCCCAGCGACACGCCGGGCGCGGTGTCAAAACCCAGCGTCGTGGCCGGGTACTGGGCGACATGGGTGATTTGCAGCGGCGCGGCCCGCTCGGTGATGCTCGCCACCGACGACAGCGGCGTGGTGACGCCGGAGCCGGTTTTGAGCGGCAAATTGCCCAGCGAGGCGGGCGTGGCCAGCGCATCGGGCTGGGCTTCGAGAATCACGCGGTACTGATTCGTTTCCGTGAAGATGGTCGAGACGATGCGCTGGCCGTAGGCGCTGTAGAGCGCATCGTCAATGTTTGACGCGGCAATGCCCAAGCGCGAGGCGCTGTCGCGGTCCACGGTGATGTAGGCGGCGCTGCCTTTGGCGTCGGCGTCTGAAGCGATATGGCGCAGGCCGGGCAGTTGCGCCATGCGCCCAGCGAGTTTGCCCGCCCATTGCACGACGGTGGCGTTGTCCGCGCCTTCGAGCGAGATGCGGAACTGCGTCGGGCCGGTTTCGGCGTCAATCGTCAAGTCCTGCGTGGGCTGCAGGTACAGCGTCACGCCTGCGATTTGGGCGACGCGCTGGCGCAGCCGCTCCATCGTTTCGCTCTGGCTGCCGGTGCGTCCGCGCTTGAGGTTGATGAGCAGGCGTCCGGTGTGCAGCATGGTGTTGTTGGCCGCATCGACGCCGATAAAGGCGCTGAGCGTGTCCACGTCCGGGTCTTGCAAGATCGCCTGCGCGGCAGCCGTTTGCAGCCCGGCCATGCGCGCATACGACACCGATTGCGCCGCCTCGATGCGCGCCTGCAACTGGCCGGTGTCCTGCGTCGGGAACAACCCTTTGGGAATCAGGATGTAGAGCAGCACCGTCAGCGCCATCGTGGCCAGCGCCACGGTCAGCGTCGCGCCCTGGTGCTTGAGCACCCAATGCAGCGCGTGGTCGTAGTGAACCATCACGTTGTTGAAAAACTGCTGAAGTCGTGCGCCTGCCGTGTCTTGGGCGGGCTGCGGGTCATGCGCTTGTGGCGCTTTGCCTTTCAGCCACCGCGCCGACATCATCGGCACCAGCGTGAGCGACACCACGGCGGAAATCAAAATCGTGATCGCCAGCGTGACAGCAAATTCGCGGAACAGCCGCCCGACCACGTCGCCCATGAACAGCAGCGGAATCAACACCGCAATCAGCGACACGGTCAGCGAGATGATGGTGAAGCCAATTTGCTTGGCTCCCTTGAGCGCAGCGGCCATCGGCGCTTCGCCCTCTTCGATGTAGCGCGAGATGTTTTCAATCATCACGATGGCGTCATCGACGACAAAGCCGGTGGCAATCGTCAGCGCCATCAGGCTCAGGTTGTTCAGGCTGTAGCCGAGCAAATACATCGCGCCGCAGGTGCCGACGAGCGAAATCGGCACGGCCAGACTGGCAATCACGGTGGCGCGCAGGCTGTGCAAAAAGGCAAAAATCACCAGCACCACCATCACCACGGCCAGCAGCAGCTCGATTTCAACGTGCAGCACCGAAGCGCGTATGCCCGTGGTGCGGTCGCTGAGCACATCCATGCGCACGGCGGCGGGTAGCCCGGCTTCCAGCTCCGGCAGACGCGCCTTGATGGCGTCCACCGTGGCGATCACGTTCGCGCCCGGCTGGCGCTGCACGTTCAGGATGATGGCGGGCACGAGGCGCTTGCCGGGCGTGCCGAGGCAGCCGTTATTAATCTCAGGCGGCGCGGCGGCGAAGGCGGAGCCCGCGCCTGATGCGCCGTCTGTGCGGCTGGTCTGCGCCAAAGCTGGCCCGGCGGGAGGCTGTCCGGCGCTGGCG
>CAIYKK010000298.1 GCA_903926695.1 uncultured Burkholderiales bacterium | reverse complement strand
CCTAGCCTCTCTCGTCTCGCCTTGGCCACCCATCGCACGGAGTGGTTTTAAATAGTATTTCCGTCCGCCTTCATCTGTCATGCTGTAGTGTTTCTGCGGCTCCTCGTCCTCAGACCCGAGTCGATGAAAAGTCACTTGTACCTTATCTTTTGCGTAAGCAATGATGTAGTCATGACTCGTCGAAAAGAAATCGGCATCCATTTTTGGACTATCAGCTTTTTCCCACGCCATTACCCCGAGGAAGTTTGCTGCGCCAAAGATTGCATCAAGCATTCCACGGGCGTTATGCATCTCGTTGTCGTCCAGCGTGACCCACAAGCTGCCCGCATCGCCCAGTAATTCATGCAGCAGCCGCAGGCGCGGCCACATCATCGCGCACCATTTGTCATGCCGCAGGCCGTCTTCAATGCCAATCGGGTTGCTTTGCAGCCACGCCTGCATCATGGGGCTGTTGACGTTGTCGTTGTAGCACCAGCCTTCGTTACCGGTGTTGTAGGGCGGGTCGATAAAAATGCAATCGACCTTGCCCGCGTACATCGGCAGCAGGCTTTTAAGCGCATGCAGGTTGTCGCCCTGAACAATCAAGTTGCCGTCCAGCCGGGCCGCGCCTATGGATTTGTCCGCATGCGGCACCAAAGGCCGGTGCGGCACCGTCAGGTGGTGGTTATAGACAAATTCCTTGCCCTTGAAATTGAGTTCTGACATGTATGGCTTTCCGTTTGTATTTTTGGCCCGCAATGGGAAAGGGTTGTCAGCGCGGCCTGGTCTTTTCCAGCACGCCAATCGGCAGGTACAGGCACAGCGGATCGTCCAGCGTGGGCGTAAAACCCATCGTCTGGTAATAGGCGCTGGCTTGGTCATTTTTGGCGTCCACCACGACGGCATAGAGGCCGACGCTTTTTGAAAATTCCAGCGCCAGCCGCAGGGCAAACGACAGCAGCCGCCGCCCGGTGCCCTGCCCTTGCGCCCGGCGGTCCACGGCCAGGCGGCCCAGGCGCAATATCGGCGCCGGGTAGCGCGGCAGCTTGAGGCCCGGCGGCAGGCATTGGGTTTGCACCTGCCCGACGCTCAGGGTGACAAAGCCGGTCACGCTCAAGCCATCGGCGGCCAGCGCCACATAGGTTTTGCCAAAGCCTTTGCGACTCAGTTGACCGGCCTGGCGCTGCAAAAATTCGTTCAGGGCGGGCTCGCCGCAGTCAAAACCGGCACGCTGGTGCTGCGCGGCCAGCCGTTCAATCGCCGCTGGCATTCAGCGCAAGGCCATCAGGTCAACCAGCGCCTGCGTCGGCTCGGCGGGCTGCTCGCACGCGGCGGTGAAGGCTTCAAACGCTTGCTGCGAGAGCATCAAGGTGTCTTTGTCGGCGACGATGCGCCGCGCCGCTTCGTAGGCGTTTTGCAGCATGAAGCTGGAGACGGTGGCGCCCATGATGGCGGCGGCGCGCTCAATCAGCGCCTTGGCTTCGGGACTGGTGCGCAGGTTGATACGGGCGGATTCGGTGCGGGAATGGGCAGAAAGCATAGCGAGTCTCCAGTTTCAAAAATTGTACGTCAATTTGACGCACGAGATTCTTTCCATGCTACGGTTAAAGTCAATGTCCGCATTTCCCCTTCATTTCCCTCAACTCCTGACGATTTCCCATGCTGTCTGTTTTTGCGATCTCTGTGGGTGCCGCGCTGGGCGCGCTTTCGCGCTGGGCCTTGGCGCTGTGGCTCACGCCCGGCGGGGTGATTCCGTGGGGCACGCTGGCGGCCAATTTGCTCGGCGGCTATTTGATTGGCTTGGCCATTGCGGTGCTGCAGGCCGTGCCGCAGTTAGACCCAGTGTGGCGGCTGCTGCTGGTGACGGGCTTTTTGGGCGGGCTGACGACGTTTTCCACCTTTTCCGCCGAAGTTGTGACTTATCTGCTGCAAGAGCGCTACGGCCTGGCCGTCAGCGTGGCCGTGGTGCATGTGCTGGGCTCGCTGCTGATGACGGCGGCGGGAATCAAGACGGTGGCGTTTTTTATTGCGG
>CAIYKK010000297.1 GCA_903926695.1 uncultured Burkholderiales bacterium | reverse complement strand
CGGCGAAAAACATTCTCGCGGCGGGGCATCGCCGTCTGGCAGCAGGAATCCCCGCCCTTTAGGGCGGGGAGGATGTCAACAGAAAATAGTCGTCATAACCGTCCAGCTGCGGCGCCTGCGCTGAGTCCCTTCCAGATTCAGGGGACGCGACGCTCAGGACACGCACCCGGCGACTCAAGCGCGTCGGCTGGCACAGCTCAAACGGCGTGTTCTCAACGGGCAGAGCAATTCGCTGGTGGCAATCAGCTCAGGCATCATGCCGAAATACCGGTCGGCGCCCGCTGCCCGCCATTTTGATCTCAGCCTGTACAACTGACCTGCGAGCGCTCTGGGTTCTCCCTTGCGGCATTGCGAGCTTGGGCCGCGCCGGGTTTAAAACGCTTTTGGCCCGCCAATCCAAACGCAGCGGGCGTTCTCAGCTACAAAACTCGTAGCACTCAGGGAAGTGCGTTATATTTGGCGGCCCGCCTGTGACCCGACCGCCCCGAGGAGACGCCCCATGAGTGCCAAAGAAAATGCTGCCGTCAGCCTGCTGCTTGAATTGCTGGAGGCGCGCTATGCGCTGCGCGTGCTGTGGGCGCTGAAAGACGGCCATCCCCAAACTTTCCGGCTGCTGCAAGACAGCATCGGCCACATCACGCCCAACACGCTCAATACCCGCATCAAGGAGCTGCGCGCCGCTGGCCTGCTCGGCCACGGCAGCGACGGCTACATCGTCACCACGCTGGGCGCGGACCTGCTCAGGCGCCTGCACGATTTGCAGGCCTTTGCCGGAAAATGGGCCGTTAGCCAGACCAAGGCTAACGCGCTGAAAGAATAAAACCCGGTTTCACCGCCGCGTCAAGCGCCGTGCGCCGCCAATTTCCTTGTCTTGAAAAGGGGTTTGCCACCCCCAACTGATCTACTTAGCAGCTTCAACCCTTGCCAACCAACATGCCTGAAAACAAACAACCCGAGCAAAATCAACCCCTGACTGGCGCGCCCAGCCCCGAAGAACTGGAGGCCGCGCAGGCCGCCAACGAGTTTGAGGCCTTCGGCGCTGCCCAAGCCGAAATCGCCACGCTGCAGGCGAAAAACACCGAGCTGTCCGATAGCTACCTGCGCGCCAAGGCCGAGGCTGAAAACGCCCGCCGCCGCGCCGACGACGAAATCACCAAAGCGCGCAAGTTCGCCGTCGAAAGCTTTGCCGAAAGCCTGCTGCCCGTCACCGACAGCCTGGAAGCGGGCCTGACCATCAAGGACGCGACGCTGGAGCAGATCCGCGAAGGCGCCGACGCCACGCTCAAGCAACTCAAGGCCGCGCTGGAGCGCAACAAGGTCATCGAGATCAACCCCGCAGCGGGTGCCAAGTTTGATCCGCACCAGCACCAAGCCATCAGCATGGTGCCGTCCGAGCAGGACGCCAACACCGTCGTGGCCGTGCTGCAAAAAGGCTATTTGATCGCCGAGCGCGTTTTGCGCCCGGCGCTGGTCACGGTGTCCGCGCCCAAATAACGGCATCGGCCCACATCGCAATAAAAAACCGCTGAAACACTTGAAGTTGTAAAACTTATCCGCAAGTCATCAGCAGCTTAAAAACGCTGGATGCGCTCTTTAACAGAGCGTCCGGCACCGAACTTTTAACGAATCAAATACTGGAGTAAATCATGGG
>CAIYKK010000296.1 GCA_903926695.1 uncultured Burkholderiales bacterium | reverse complement strand
TGTCATCGGCAGTCGTATGGTTCAAAAAAGAAAAACCGCCCGTCAATCATGAGGTGAAATTTTCTTATGGCGGCACGATGCAAACACCAGCCACTAGCAAGAACGTCAGTCTTCTCGACCTGGAGCGCACCGACAAGTGGACACGTTTTCCAAAACAAAATGCCGAAGCTGCGCATACCGGCTTGCACCTGAGCGACCTGTTCGCCATCAAGCGCGGCTTGGCTACGGGCGATAACGGCTTCTTCATCGTGGATGAAGAAAAAATCCACAGCCTTAAGCTGCCGCTCAAATTTTTGCGTCCAGTGTTACCCAGCAGCCGCTACATCAAAGGCAACGAAATTAACGCCGACACGGCTGGGGTGCCGCTTTTGGAAAAGCGCCTGTTCCTGATTGACTGTGAGCTGTCTGCAGATGAATTGGCGCGCGATGAACCGGCGCTCTGGGCATATCTCCAAACCGGCCTGAAAAACGTCGCCAATGGTTACTTGTGCCGGTCACGCCGACTTTGGTACGCCCAAGAACGCAGGCCAGCCGCGCCTATTGTCTGCACCTACTTTGGCCGCAGCGACCACGATGGACAAACATTTCGCTTCCTGCTGAATAACTCTAAGGCCACGGCAACGAACGGATTTCTGATGCTTTATCCAAAACCGATGCTGGCCGAGCAACTCGTGCGCGACCCCACGGCGATGCGCCGCCTGTGGCACGCGCTCAACGCCATCGGCCGAGAAACATTGCTCAACAATGGCCGCGTCTATGGGGGAGGACTGCACAAGCTGGAACCCAAGGAACTGGCCAACTTGCCCGCTGATGCATTGGCAGCAGTTGTCGGACTGGGTGAGAAATGCCCCCCACGTCAGTTGGCGCTGGTTTAATTTTTCACACCCACAAGACAAAATCTCACTCCTAATGGAACTCCAGGGCTTGCCCCTGTAAAACCACTTAGCGCACTTCCCGAAAGCCCGCCT
The DNA here is from genome assembly GCA_903926695.1 of uncultured Burkholderiales bacterium. Lineage (GTDB taxonomy): Bacteria > Pseudomonadota > Gammaproteobacteria > Burkholderiales > Burkholderiaceae_C > Polaromonas. The sequence goes on along the minus strand of CAIYKK010000296.1, from coordinate 3,407 downwards.
TGCCCCTAGACCACCCCACACTCGACCTGATGCGCCAGAGCCACCCGGCGTGGCGGCTGCTGCGCTCGGACCATGTGGCGCTGGTGGCGAGTTTTCTGCAGCGTGTGTTCGTCGCGCCCAATCTGCGCGTGATGGCGCAGGCCGATCTGGCCGAGGCGCTGGACGATGAATTGTTCGGCCTGCGCGAGCGGCTGGGCGCGCAGGCTTTCCCCAAGTCGGCGCTGGAGTACCTCAACGACTGGGCCGCGCCGGACAAGGGCTGGCTGCGCAAGTTCTACGCGCCCGGCTCGGACGATCCGCAGTTTGACCTGACACCGGCCACCGAAAAAGCCATCGCCTGGCTCACGACGCTGGCCGAGCGCAGTTTTGTCGGCACCGAGTCGCGCCTGCTGACGATGTTTGGCCTGCTCAAGGAGATGAGCGAAGGCAGCCAGGCCGACCCGCGCATTCGCCTCGCCGAGCTGCAGGCGCGCCGCGCCGCCATCGACGCCGAAATCGCGCAGGTGGAAGCGGGCCATGTGCCGGTGCTGGGCGACACGGCGATCAAGGAGCGTTTTCAGCAGTTCACCGCACTGGCGCGTGAGCTGCTGACCGATTTCCGCGAGGTGGAGTACAACTTTCGCAACCTGGACCGGCGCGTGCGCGAGCGCATCACGCTGTGGCAGGGCGCCAAGGGCGATTTATTGGAAGAGATTTTGAACGAGCGCGAAAGCATCGCCAGCTCGGACCAGGGGCGCAGCTTTCGGGCGTTCTGGGATTTTTTGATGTCCAGCCGCCGCCAGGAGGAGCTTTCGGCGCTGCTGGAAAGCGTGCTGGCGCTGCCGCCCGTGGACGGATTGAACCCCGATGTGCGCCTGCGCCGCATCCATTACGACTGGCTGGAGGCGGGCGAGCACACGCAGCGCACGGTGGCGCAGCTGTCGCAGCAGTTGCGCCGCTTTCTGGACGATCAGGCGTGGCTGGACAACCGCCGCATCATGGAGCTTTTGCGCAGCATCGAGGGTCACGCGCTGGCTCTGCGCAGCGCGCCGCCTGCGGGCGAAGTCATGCAAATCCCTGAAACCTCCGCCGAGATCGAGCTGCCGATGGAAAGGCCGCTGTACGTTCCGCCCTACAAGCCCCGCATTGCGAGCGGCAAGCTGGACGCGGGCGACGGCGGCGCTGACGTGGACGCGGGCGCGCTGTTTTCTCAAGTGGTGGTTGATAAAGCCAAGCTGGCCGGGCATATCCGCCACGCCTTGCAGACAAGGGCGCAAATCACGCTGCAGGAGCTGGTACAACTGCAGCCGCTGCAGCAAGGGCTGGCCGAGCTGGTCACTTACCTGCAGTTGGCGGGCGACGGTTTCAGCGCCACGGTGGACGAGTCGGCCACGCAGGTGATTGACTGGCAGGGCGCCGGGCCTGACGGGCAGGCGCTGGCGCGGCAAGCGCATTTGCCACGGGTGATTTTTGTGCGCTGAAAAAAGTGACAATGGCGCGGGCACAGGTGATGCGCGTCAGCCACGGGCCTGGGAGCGAGCCTGTCGGCGGTAAGTCAACAACAACGACAACGATAAAAAAATGACCCTCAACGAAACAACCGAAACCGCGCCAGCCGTGCCCCACGCGCCCGCCGCGCCCGAGCTGTCCGCGCTGATCGTGCCGCTGCTGCGCGGCGTGATTTACCAGGAAACCGACGCCAGTCTGTGGCAGGCACTCGCCAACCTGCAGCACCGGGTGCGCGACTATGTGGCGGTGATGGGCCTCGAATTGATCCTCGACGAGGCCGAAGGCTACGCTTTTCTACGCTCGCGCCCGGCTCCAGCCGACGGCGGCGACGACGCAGCGGCCAAAATCCCGCGCCTGATCGTGCGCCGCCCGCTGTCTTTTGCCGTCAGCCTGCTGCTGGCGCTGCTGCGCAAAAAGCTCGCCGAGTCCGACGCTAGCGGCGGCGAGACGCGGCTGGTGTTGACGCGTGAGCAGGTCGCCGACATGATGCGGGTGTTTCTGCCCGACAGCAGCAACGAGGCCCGGCTGGTGGACCAGATCGACACGCATCTGAACAAGGTGATCGAGCTGGGTTTTATTCGCAAACTCAAGCCCGCCACCGGCGCGCCCGCCGGGCAGGCTGCGGCTTTTGAAGTGCGGCGCATTTTGAAAGCCTTTGTTGATGCCCAGTGGCTGGCCGAGTTTGACGAGCGGCTGCAAGGCTACCGCCAGCAACTCGAAACCGGCCTGAAGGGGAATGGCGATGAATAACAGGCGAACGCAGGCAGCATCTCCCATGCGCGAGCATGCCAAAGCTGAAAGGACACAGCGATGAATGACGACGCACAAACCCAAGGCCTCGATTTCGCTGCCGACGACGCGCTGTCGGGTTTCCGGCTGCAGCGGCTGGAAGTGTTCAACTGGGGCACGTTCGATGGCCGGGTCTGGGCGCTGCACCCGGACGGCAAAAACGCGCTGCTCACCGGCGACATCGGCTCGGGCAAATCGACGCTGGTGGACGCCGTCACGCCGCTGCTGGTGCCAGCCCACCGCGTGGCCTACAACAAGGCGGCGGGCGCGGACAGCAAGGAGCGCAGCCTGCGTTCCTACGTGCTGGGGCATTACAAATCCGAGCGCAACGAAGCCACCGGCGCGGCCAAGCCGGTGGCGCTGCGCGGCCTGAACAGCTACAGCGTGATCCTGGGCGTGTTTCACAACGCGGGCTATGACCAGACCGTCACGCTGGCGCAGGTGTTCTGGATGAAAGAAGCGCAGGGCCAGCCCGCGCGGCTGTTTGTCGGCGCGGAGCGCTCGCTGTCGATTGCGGCGGATTTTGCCAATTTCGGCACCGACATCACCAACACGCGTGCCGCCAGCAGGCGGCCCTGCCCATCCACATCGACTTGCGGCAGGAGAATGTGGCGGCTGTAGCGAAGCAGTTGCTGATCGTTCATTCACGATCAACGCTGTTTGATGATTTGCCAGGCCTTGAGCAAACCGAGCGCCTGATTCAGCTGGTAATCGGTCTTCGAGGCGAACTCGAAAAGTGGCGGCCGCGTTTCCTCGTCCAGCCCCTCCTTGCTTTTCTCGTCCTTGGTTTTCTCGTCCTTGCCTTTGACCTTGCCATTCTTCGGTAACGGCGCCGGCACAGCTTCCTTGGTTTTGTCCTTGTCATTGACCAGATGACGCTCGAGATCGGCTTCGCGCAAGCGGTCATGGGTCGATCCGCTGCTGTTGGGCGACTCCTCGACGACGACATCCGGCGTGATGCCTTTGGCCTGGATCGACGTGCCGCTGGGCGTGTAGTAGCGCGCCGTGGTCAGCTTGATGGCGGTATTGCTGGACAATGGCAGGATGGTCTGCACCGAGCCCTTGCCGAAGGTCTGGGTGCCCAGCACCACGGCACGCTTGTGGTCCTGCAGCGCGCCGGCGACGATCTC
>CAIYKK010000295.1 GCA_903926695.1 uncultured Burkholderiales bacterium | reverse complement strand
GTGAAGGTCAACAGCGAGCTGTACCTCAACCTGCTGACCAGTTCCCAGCAACTGCGCCTGGTCAAAGAGGGCAAGGTTGGCAATGTGCGGGTGGTCGATGCACCGGTTGTGCCTGAAGAATCCATCAAGCCCCAGCGTGCCCAGGTGCTGGCGATCAGCGGCATCCTCGGCCTGCTGCTTGGCATTGGACTGGCCTTTTTGCGCAACAGCCTGCATCCCGGCATTAAACATGCTGCCGACATTGAAGCTGGTACGGGCCTGCATGTGTTTGCCACCGTCCCGCATTCAAAGCCGCAAGAAAAGCTTTCCAGTCTGATCAAGACTCATACGTCCGGCAATCATTTGCTGGCCACGCTTTTGCCTGACGACCCGTGTGTGGAAAGCCTGCGCAGCCTGCGCACCGCACTGCAATTTGCCATGCTGGATGCCCGAAGCAATGTGGTGCTGTTTACCGGTCCTACCCCAGGCATTGGCAAATCCTTTACCAGTGCCAACTTTGCGGCTGTGCTCGGGACTGGCGGCAAGCGCATCCTGCTGATTGACGGCGATATGCGCAAGGGCCACCTCCACCAGTACTTCGGTTTGCAGCGCGGCCACGGCTTGAGCGAATTGATCACCGGCACCCGCACGCTGGGCGAGGTGCTGCATCGCGCCATCGCCCCGAATCTGGACCTGATCACGACCGGTTTGATGCCGCCCAACCCCGCCGAACTGCTGATGTCACCCACCACCTTGCAACTGCTGCAAGCCCTGTCAGCCCAATCCGACCTGCTCCTGATTGACACCCCGCCCGTGCTGGCCGTGTCGGATACGCTGGTGCTCGCGCCGCATGTGGGCGCGGTGTTTCTGGTGGCTCGTGCCGAAATCACCTCGCTCGGTGAATTGCAGGAAGCCACCAAGCGCCTGGGTCAGTCGGGTGTACCGGTCAAGGGCGTGGTGTTCAACGGTCTGGACATCACCCGTCAGCGTTATGGCAGCTATGGCTACAAATACAGCCGCTACCGCTACACCGACTACCGTTACGCCAAATCGGACGCACAGTAAGCCAGCGCCCGACCTATGCATCAGCCCATGCTAGTTCTTTTGAATTTGATCACTCACCCGGCGGTGATCGCCGGGAACATCGCATTTTTGGTCGCTTTGCTGCTGGTGCGCACGCAGCACTGGCATGGACACTTCAGTATGGACTGCGACAAGGGTGTGCAGAAATTTCACACCCACCCCACGCCCCGCGTGGGCGGCATTGCCATTGTGGCGGGCGTGCTGATGGGTTATCTGCTGGCATCGCCGGAGAAACAATCCCTGCTGGGTCCGCTCATCCTGGCCGGCATTCCGGCTTTTGCCTTTGGCCTGCTTGAGGATCTGACCAAGCGGGTGAGTGTGCGCGCCCGCCTGCTGGCCACCATGGGCTGCGGCGTGCTGGGCTGGGCCATTACCGGCTACTCGATTACCGATGTCAACCTGCCGGGGCTTGACTGGCTGCTGGGTTTTACCGCGTTCTCTGTGCTGTTCACCGCTTTTGCGGTGGGGGGTGTCGCCAATGCCATCAACATCGTCGATGGTTTCAACGGCCTGGCCGCAGGCACCGTCATGATTATTTTGATGGCGTTTGGTGTCATGACCACCGCCCTGGGGGATTTGGAATTGGCCCGTGTGTGCCTGATTCTGGCCGGTGCGGTGGCGGGATTTTTGCTGGTTAACTGGCCGTTCGGAAAGATTTTCCTGGGCGACGGCGGCGCTTATTTTGTGGGCTTTGCGCTGGCCTGGCTGGCGGTGCTGATACTGCAGCGCCACACCGATATTTCTGCCTGGGCGCCCATGCTGGTGTGCGGTTATCCGGTGCTGGAGGTGCTGTTCAGCATCGTCCGCCGCCGCCGCCGCCACTTGAGCCCCGGTGACCCGGATCGCTTGCACCTGCACAGCCTGGTCAAGCGCCGGCTGGTGCGGCCCTTGCTGCCCAAGGCCAGCAATTTGATGCGCAATTCGGCAACCGGCGCCCTCATGTGGAGCGCTGCACTGCTGCCCGCTTTGATTGCTGTGCAGTGGCCTACCGATACGGCGGCGCTGGTGCTGGGGCTTGTTTTTTGTGCCGCAGCGTACTCGGCTGCTTATGCGCGGCTGACGCAGTTCAGGTGGTGCTTTAGCCCTGCAACGCTTGTACCCAAAACGGC
>CAIYKK010000294.1 GCA_903926695.1 uncultured Burkholderiales bacterium | reverse complement strand
TCACCAAGGTGTTTGCCGTGGCGCTGCTGGAGTCGGAGCAAAAGCATGTCACGGGACAGACCGAGGTGCATTTGCGCCGTTTAAGCGAAGTGCCGCGCCTGATGATGCGCGAAAGCCATTCGGTGGAAGTGAGCAAGTGCATCTACACCCGCCTGGCCTGGCCCGCGCACAGCGGCGGGCTGGAGCGCGCCGTCATCCACTGGGCGCAGGCCGACACCAGCGTGCAGGCGTTTTGCAAACTCAGCGAAAACCGCCACACCTTCGCCCGCCTGCGCTATGTCAAGGACGACGGACTGCCCGCGTTTTACTCGCCGGATTTTCTGGTGCGCACGGCGCAGGCCATCTACCTGCTGGAAACCAAGGCCACGCAGCAGGTGATGAATCCGAATGTGCAGCGCAAGCTCAAGGCGGCCACCGCCTGGTGCGAGCGCATCAACGAGTTGCCAGCGGATTGCCGCGCCAGCCTGCCGTGGCATTACGTGCTGCTGGCCGAGAGCGTGGTGCATGAATGGCAGAGCAAAGGGGCGCGGCTGGGTGAATTGCTGGACTATGCCCGGCTTCGCCCTCTGGCAAATGTTTCGCAGCAGGACCGGCTCATATAGTGAAATAGCAGACTTTTGACCCCGTGCTATCGGTTGCTATTCCTGCGCCATCTTGGCCATGCGCTCGCTTTTCCAATACACATCGTCGCCGCCGTTCATGCGGTTGAGCACGCGTGACAGCACAAACAGCAAATCGCTCAGGCGGTTGAGGTACTGGCGTGGCGCGTCTTTGAGCGTCTCGGCTTTTTCCAGCGCGACCACGGCGCGCTCGGCGCGGCGCGCCACGGTGCGACACACATGGGCCAGCGACGCGGCGCGACTGCCCGCTGGCAGGATGAACTCGGCCAGGCGCGGCAGCTGGGCGTTGTAGCTTTCCAGCGCTGTGTCGAGCAGCGCGACGGCCTCGGGCTTGAGCAGCTCAAAACCCGGAATCGACAGCTCGCCGCCCAGGTTAAAGAGCTGGTGCTGCACCTCGACCAGCAGTTCGCGCACGTCGGGCGTCATCTCCTCGCACAGCAGCACGCCGATGTTGGAGTTCAGCTCATCAACATCGCCCATCGCGTGAACGCGCAGGCTGTCTTTGGAGACGCGGGTGTTGTCGCCCAGGCCGGTGGTGCCGTTGTCGCCGGTGCGCGTTGCAATTTGTGAAAGTCTGTTGGCCATTGGAAAAAAGATCGGTGAAGTGAATGGAAAAAAGGGCAAAAAGAAACTTCCCGCCGCTTTGTGTGAAAGGCGCAACGCGGTGAAAGTCTGCTGGTCGCCGCCTTGTTGCTGAGGTGCAATAAGCTTTTTTAACCTTCAAAAAGGCTGCCTCCTGCATGAAAAATCATTCTATGTCCAAGCTTGAAGTCCGCAGCGCGCTGCTGTTTTCAGCCCTGATTCTGGGCACGGCTTTTGCCGCCCAGGCGGGGCAGACGCGCGAGACGCGGCAGGCCACCTCGCCGTGCAAGGCGGCGGTGGTGGCGCAGGACACGGCGCACGTCAGGGCGCACGCCACAAAGCTCGTCAGCAAGCCCACCGCGACGCAGGTCACCCTGTCGGCGACGGCGCCCAGCCAGCGGCGCGTGAGCAGCGCGTTAGCCGCTTTCAACCGCGCCGATCTCAACGGGGACGGCAAACTCAGCCGCAGCGAAACCCGGCAATTTCCGATCATGACGCAGCGTTTTAAACAGATCGACACCAACCACGATAACTTCCTGACGTTCCAGGAGCTGATACGGGCCGCGTCGGGCAACGTCTGAGCCTGGGCGGCGGGCGCGCTGGCGTGCTGGCGTACTGGCGTACTGGCGCCAGCGTCATCTCTGCAGGCGGGGGCCGCGCATCGTAAACTGGCGCGCCCATCCTGGAAAAAAGCATGAACACCCTGGAGCAACTGCGCGCTGGCGCGCTCGCTGGCAGCCGTCGCCTGAGCCTGTCCTGCGGCTTGAGCTACTTTCCGCCCGAGATTTTTTCGCTCGCCGACACGCTGGAAATTCTCGACCTCTCGGGCAATGCGCTGGCTTTGCTGCCCGATGACCTGCCCCGGCTGCACAAATTGCGCATCGTCTTCGCCTCGAACAACCGTTTTATCGAGCTGCCCGAGGTGCTGGGGCGCTGCCCCAACTTGAGCATGATTGGTTTCAGGGCGAACCAGATTCGCACCGTTCCCGCCGCCGCGCTGCCGCCCCTGCTGCGCTGGCTGGTGCTGACCGACAACCAGATCAGCGAACTGCCCGCTGAAATCGGCCGCTGCACGCAGTTGCAAAAACTGATGCTCGCGGGCAACCAGTTAACAACCCTGCCGCAGGAAATGGCTGAATGCACGCGGCTGGAGCTGCTGCGCATCGCCGCCAACCGGTTCACGGCGCTGCCGCACTGGCTTTTGACATTGCCGCGACTGGCCTGGCTGGCGTTTGCAGGCAACCCGCTGGAGTCAAACCTTGAAGCCGCCGCGCAGGCGACCGCGCCGCTGGCGTCCATCGACTGGCGCAGCCTGCAACTGGAGCGCCAGCTCGGCGAGGGCGCTTCCGGCGTGATTTATCAGGCGCTCTGGCAGCGCGGCGATGATTTACTGCCGGTGGCCGTCAAGCTGTTCAAAGGCGCGCTCACCAGCGACGGCCTGCCGCAGCACGAAATGGCCGCCTGTCTGGGCGCGGGCGCGCATCCGAACCTGATCGCGCTGCACGGCCAGATTGCCCATCATCCGGGCGGCGCCAGCGGGCTGGTGATGGCGCTGATAGCGCCGGACTTTCACACGCTGGCCGCGCCGCCCAGCCTGGACTCCTGCACCCGCGACGTGTATGACGCGGGCGCGCATTTCACGCCGGAGGCGGTGATCCGGCTGGCCTCGGGCATCGCCTCGGCGGTGCGCCAGCTGCATGCGTGCGGCATTTTGCACGGCGATTTGTACGCCCACAACATCCTGCACGATGAGGACGGCAATGCCCTGCTGGGCGACTTCGGCGCGGCATCGTTTTTTGCGCCCGACGGCGGGCCGCTGGCGCTGGCCCTGCAGCGCATCGAAGTGCGGGCGTTTGCCTGCCTGCTGGAAGAATTGCTGGCCCGCTGCCGGGCACCGGCCCACGCGCTCACGGCGCTGGACGCGCTGGCGGATTTGCAATCGCGCTGCGCCCAGAGTGATGCCAGCGCCCGACCGCTGTTTACGCAGATCGTGCAGCAGCTCGGATTGAGGAGCGCCATGATCGCGGATCGCCGCTGCTCACTTTAAAACCTGGCTGTCCGGGTAAGCGCGGGCGGCCAGCGCCGACGCCGAGGTGAAACTGACATGGCTCGCTGCCATCACCGACGGCTTGGCCGAGGCCTCGTATTCGCTGCTCCAGGGCGCGGCGCCCACCGTGCCCCAGTGGTTGAGGATGATTTTGCCGGGCGTCACCGGCAGCGAGCCGTCGCTGCCGTCTTCCTGATGCACCAGCCTGCCGTCCACAAACCACTCGATGGCGCCTTCGCTCCAGCGAAAAGCATAGTTGTGCTCGGCGTCGGACGCATCAAAACCCAAATCGATCAGCGTCGGGTGCTCGACATCGCCGCTCCAGTAGTTGACCTGGATCTGCGTCGGGTTGTCGCCCTTGATTTCGATGTCGATCTCGTCGTGTTGCGTGCCCTCGGCGGGGCCGGTATAGACAAAAAAGCCGTTGATGGTGCCGGGCGTGTTCGACGCTTTGATGCGCGCCTGGTACAGGCCATAGTGGAAGTTTTGATGCGTCCGGTATTCGCCGGACACCGCGCTTTTGCCGGTCACAAAATCCGGGTCCGCCTGGAGTTTGATCAACAGGGCGCCGTTTTCAAAAAAAAGCTGGCCGGGATGCCAGCTGTTGAGGAAATAACCGCCATTGCTCCAGCTCGCCATGTGCCAGCGCGACATGTTGAAAGACACCAGCGCCTCATGAAAGGAGTGGGTAGAAGAAGGGGTTAGCTGGGCAGGCATGGCGGTCTTTCTGGAAGTGGGGGCGGCGCTGTCGTTGGGTGTGGCGCCTGCGCCGCCGCAAGCGGCGATGAAAAACAATGCTGCACTGCAGACGATGGCAACCTTGAAGTTCTTTTGATCATTTTTCATCGTACAAAAAATTGCATGCAGCACTCTGCAGTGAACCGCTGCCTTTTGCCCTGGCCCGGTTATCTGGCGCGTGAATTTTTTCACGGTTTCAGGCGGGTATTTAAACCCGTAATTTGTTCACGGCAGCGTCATAAGTATGACGGAGGTCAATAAACCGTAGGGCCAGGCGGCACCGCCCGCCGTTTGAAATACCGCCGGGCAGCCTTAACTGGAGGGCTGATCGACCATTCGGATTCGTTACGCGCGACGGCGCGTTTCGGGCGCGGCGATGTGCAGTGGCTCACGGCGGCGCCTAATCCGCTGGAGCTGTTCCAGATCTGGCTGAACCTGCCCGCAGCGTCCAAAATGGCGCCGCCGCGCTTTGCCATGTTCTGGTCGCAGGACGTGGCGCATGTCACCTTCGCCGACAGCCAGGGCCGGGAAACCGAAGTGGCCGTCATTGCCGGGCGGCTGGGCGGCGCACAAAAACGCCGGCGTGGCAATCTGGACGATCCGCATGGCACCCGGCGCGCACTGGACGCCGCCGTCGAGCTGGTCAACGGGACTGAAGCAGGCGAATTCCTGCTACTGCAAGGTCGCCCGATTGGCGAGCCGGTCGTGCAATACGGCCCATTTGTGATGAACACGCAGGCCGAAATTGCCCAGACCTTCAGCGACTACCGTAAGACGCAGTTCGGCGGCTGGCCGTGGGCCGACAGCGCGCCAACGCATGGACGCAACCCGGCGCGGTTTGCGCGCCATCCGGGCGGCGTTGAAGAGCGGCCATAAAAAAACGCGCCCGAAGGCGCGTTTTTCAGTTCAGCCCAAAAGGCTTATTTCGACACAACGCGGGCCATTTCCAGGCACTTGTTTGAATAACCCCATTCGTTGTCGTACCAGGCCACGATCTTGATGAAGGTGCCGTCCAGCGCAATGCTGGCGTCCGCATCAAAAATCGAGGTGCGGGTGTCGCCACGGAAGTCGGTCGCAACGACCTTGTCTTCGGTGTAGCCCAGCACGCCCTTCAAAGCGCCTTCGGACTGCGCTTTCATTTCAGCGCAGATTTCTTTCAGCGTGGCTTCGCTGTTCAGCTCGCAGGTCAGATCGACCACCGACACGTCAGACGTTGGCACACGGAACGACATGCCGGTCAGCTTTTTGTTCAGCTCAGGAATCACCACGCCGACAGCCTTAGCTGCGCCGGTGCTGGAAGGAATGATGTTTTCCAGAATGCCGCGACCGCCGCGCCAGTCTTTGTTCGACGGGCCATCAACGGTTTTTTGCGTTGCCGTGGCAGCGTGAACCGTGGTCATCAGGCCGCGCTTGATGCCCCATTTGTCGTTCAGCACCTTGGCCACGGGGGCCAGGCAGTTGGTCGTGCAAGACGCGTTGGAGATGATGTCCTGGCCCGCGTAGGTGCTGTCGTTCACGCCGAAGACGAACATCGGGGTGTCGTCTTTCGACGGGGCCGAGAAGATCACTTTCTTGGCGCCAGCGGCCAGATGTTTGGCGCCGGAGGCTTTGTCCAGGAACAGGCCGGTGGCTTCCAGCACCACGTCGGCGCCGACTTCGTCCCACTTCAGGTTCGCAGGGTCGCGCTCTTGCGTCAGGCGGATGGCTTTGCCGTTGACGATCAGGGTGTTGCCCTCGACCGACACTTCACCCTTGAAGCGGCCATGCACGCTGTCGTACTGCAGCATGTAAGCCAGATATTCTGGCTCCAGCAGGTCGTTAATCGCGACGATTTCGATGTCGCTGAAGTTTTGAATCGCAGCGCGCAACACGTTGCGGCCAATGCGGCCAAAGCCGTTAATACCCATCTTGATAGTCATTTTTCTCTTTGCTCCAGTAAGTTAACTTTTTTCCTCATCCCGCCCAGACTACGCCGACCAAAAGCCAGCCCGGCCCGGACAAAAAACTGCTTGAATCTGCGGCTTATTTCTTTTTCTTCAGCGCCACGCGCACCGTTTCAGCCACGTTTTCAGGCGTGAAGCCGAAGTGCTTAAACAGCACGCCTGCCGGTGCCGACTCGCCGAAGCTGTCGATGCCGATCACGGCGGCGCAGCCGTATTTCCACCAGCCGTCGGTGACGCCCATTTCCACGGCGATGCGCGGGAGGCCTTCGGGCAGAACTTCGCTCTTGTAAGCGATGTCCTGGCGGTCAAACGCGGTGTTGCTCGGCATGGACACCACACGCACGGCGATTTTGTCGAGGGCCAGCAGTTCCTGCGCCTTCAGCGCCAGTTGCACTTCGGAGCCGGTGGCGATGATGACGGCCTGCGCTTTTTTCTTCAGGCCGACTTCGGTTGGCTCGGCCAGCACGTAAGCGCCACGGCTGATCTCACCCAGCTGGCCGTCTTTGGCTTTCGGCGCGTAAGGCAGGTTCTGGCGGCTGAGCAGCAGGGCGCTGGGGCGGCTTTTGTTTTCCAGCGCGACGGCCCAGGCGACTGCCGTTTCAGCCGTGTCGCCCGGACGCCACACGTCCAGATTCGGAATCAGGCGCAGGCTGGCGGCGTGTTCAATCGACTGGTGCGTCGGGCCGTCTTCGCCCAGACCGATGGAGTCGTGGGTGAAAACATGAATCACACGCAGTTTCATCAGCGCGGCCATGCGGATGGCGTTGCGCGAGTAATCGCTGAATGTCAGGAAAGTGCCGCCGTAGGGAATAAAACCGCCGTGCAGCGCCACGCCGTTCATGATCGCGGCCATGCCGAATTCGCGCACGCCGTAGTTGATATGGCGCCCGCCGTTGCCTTCGCCGGTCACCGCGTCAAAACGCAGATTCGGCGTGGATTTGGTGTTGGTCAGATTCGAGCCGGTCAGGTCAGCCGAGCCGCCCAGCAACTCGGGCAGGCCGGCGGTGAAGGATTCCAGCGCCAGTTGCGACGCCTTGCGCGACGCGACGGTTTCAGCCTTGGTGTCAGCGGCGATGACGGTATCGACGGCCAGTTGCGCAAAACTCTTGGGCAGCTCGCCCTTCATGCGGCGCACCAGCTCTTTGGCCAGATCGGGGTAAGCCTTTTTGTAGGCGGCAAATTTGCCGTCCCACTCGGCTTCGATG
>CAIYKK010000293.1 GCA_903926695.1 uncultured Burkholderiales bacterium | reverse complement strand
GTGCCTGAGCGCAAGCCGCGCACCGAGCCAGAACAGGCCGGGCAGCGGCGGCTGGAGTTGAAAGCGCCCGCCAGCCAGTCCTACGTTTCCATGAGTTTTAAAGTGCCCAAGGTGGCACCGGCGGATCTGGCGGCGGTCGATCCGAAGGCAGCATCTGCCACGGCGGGCGCTTCCGCCACCGCCGCCGCCAGCCGCGAAGCTTTGGCGCTGACCGTGCTGGCCGCCGTGCTCGACGGCTACAGCGGTGCCCGGCTGGAGCGCGCCTTGGTGCAAGGCCAGCCGCCGCAAGGCCGTGTCGCCGACAGCGCCGGTGCCTCCAGTGGCTTGACCGGACGCGGGCCGCAGCTGTTCACGCTCGACGGCGTTCCGGCTGACGGCAAAACCACCCAGCAGGTCGCCGACGCCCTGCGCCAGCAGGTCGCCCTGATTGCCCGCGAAGGCGTGAGCGAAGCCGAACTCCAGCGCGTCAAAGTGCAATGGGCCGCCAGCGAAACCTACAAGCTCGACTCGGTGTTCAGCCAGGCGCGTGAACTCGGCTCCAACTGGGTGCTCGGCCTGCCGCTGGACGCCAGCACGCGCCTGATCGCCCAACTGCGCACCATCACCGGGCCCGAAGTGCAGGCCGTGGCCGCGAAATACTTCGGCGACGACCAGATGACGATGGCGACATTGATTCCGCAGGCACTTGATCCGAACCGCAAGCCGCGCAAACCCGCCGTTCCGCTCGGCGGCGAACTGCGTTGAGGCTCCACTGTTGCATCACGCGGCCTTACCCAAAACCGGACTTTTCGAGATTTTCATGACAACTGTTGCTAAAAAATCGTCTCGCGCCCTGGTGGCTGGGGCTGTTGGTCTTTTTGTTCATTCATGGGTGCTGGCGGCCATTCCCGTCCAGCGCTGGACGCAGGCCAGCGGCGCGCAGATTTATCTGGTCGAAAGCCCGGCCATCGCCATGCTCGACGTAGAAATCGACTTCGATGCGGGCAGCCGCCGCGACCCGCCCAGCCAGGCCGGTCTGGCGGGCGTGACCGCTGGCATGCTGGAAAAAGGCGTGCGCGCCAAAGACGGCGCGCCTGCGCTCGATGAAAACGCGCTGGGCCAGGCCTGGGCCGATCTGGGCGCGCAGTTCAGCGCGGGCGCGGGCGCTGACCGCATGAGCTTTTCGCTGCGCTCGCTGACCGACCCGGCGCTCTTGGCGCAGGCCGTGGCGCTGGCGGCGCGCCAGATCGCCGAGCCGTCTTACCCCGAAGCCGTCTGGGAGCGCGAGCGCCAGCGCCTGCAAGCCGCGCTCAAGGAGTCTTATACGCGCCCCGGCACGGTGGCGGGGCTGGCTTATTCGCAAGCCGTCTATGGCCACCACCCGTATGGCTACGAAATGACCGAAGCGACGCTGGCCAAAATCAGCGTGGCCGACATGCGCGCCGCGCACGCCGCCGGGGTTGCCGCCTGCCGCGCCCGCATCAGCCTGGTCGGCGCGGTGACGCGGGCGCAGGCCGACGCGCTGGCCGCCCGACTGCTGTCGCGCCTGCCGCAAACGCCATGCGCCAGCCTGCCGCCGCTGCCAGCGGTGCCCGAAGTCGAGCCGCTGGCGCAGGCGCAGGAAAAAACCATTCCGTTCGATTCGGCCCAGGCGCAGGTGTTGATCGGCCAGCCAGGTTTTAAGCGCGCTGATCCAGACTATTTCCCGCTGATTGTGGGCAATTACATTTTGGGCGGCGGCGGTTTTGTCTCGCGCCTGACGAATGAAGTGCGCGAAAAGCGTGGCTTGACTTACGGCGTTTCCAGCTCGTTCTCGCCCGGCCTGCACGCGGGCAGTTTTACCGTCGGGCTGCAGACGCGGCCCGATCAGGCGGCGCAGGCCGTGGCGCTGGTGCGCCAGATGGTGAAAGATTTTGTCGATAACGGCCCGACCCAGACCGAACTGCAGGCCGCCAAAGACAACCTTGTCGGCGGCTTTGCGCTGCGCATCGACAGCAACCGCAAGCTGCTGGCCAATCTGGCGGGCATCGCCTGGAACGATTTGCCGCTGAACTACCTCGACACCTGGACGCAGCAGGTCGAAAAAGTCACCACCGCCGACATCCGGGCCGCTTTTGCGCGCAAGCTCCAGCCCGGCAAAATGGTCACTGTTATTCTTGGCGCTACACCATGAAATACACACCGATTCCACTTCCCGCCGCCAAAGCGCCCAAGCCGCTCGTTTAAGCTACGGTTCCTTCAAAAGTCATAGCTTTTTTAGGTCTAGTTCGGAGCCAAACGCAGCGTTACCCGCGCAATGCTCATTATTTTTTCTCCTGCAATTCCTGGTGGGAGGAACGTGACCCCAATGGTGAGATACTATTGGATACTGCTAAGGAATCTCTGTATCAGTCACTTTTTTGTCGGAACATTCGTTGTAAGTCATTG
>CAIYKK010000292.1 GCA_903926695.1 uncultured Burkholderiales bacterium | reverse complement strand
GATCTGCATCCACATCAGCATGTGGGTGGTTTCGGGCATCAGCGAGGCGAAATCCCAAAACGTGTCATGCGCGCTGCTCGCTTGCGGCATGCCGTGGTGCAGCTCGGGCTTGAGCGCGTGGATGAGGTCGGGCAGCTTGATGGCGTCCTGGATGTAAAACACCGGGACGCTGCTGCCCACGAGGTCGTAATTGCCTTCGCGTGTGTAAAACTTGACCGCAAAGCCGCGCATGTCGCGCACCGTGTCCGCCGAGCCTTGCGAGCCTGCCATCGTCGAAAAGCGCACAAACACCGGCGTTTGCACCTCGGGGTTTTGCAAAAAACCGGCGCTGGTGTACTGCACCATCGATTTGTACGGTTTGAAGTAACCGTGCGCGCCGCAGCCGCGTGCGTTGGTCACGCGCTCGGGCGTGCGCTCGTGGGCGAAGTGGCTGAGCTTTTCGCGCAGGATGAAGTCTTCCATCAAGGTGGGGCCGCCTGTGCCCGCCTTGAGGGAGTTGTGGTTATCGGGAATTTGAACGCCCTGGCTGGTGGTCAGGACGGGGGAAGCTGCGGTGGGGAAGGCACCGTTACGCTTGGATGGCGGCATATCACTTCCTTGGGAGCCCCCAAAAATTGACGGCAACATGGCGGGGTGATGGCTGCAGTCAGGCATCACTGGATGCGTTGACTCTACGCACGGGCGAGCGCTACGCCCGTAGGCTGAGAGCGAAAAGCGCTGTCAGGCCTTTGCATCAAGACCGGACAGCGCCCGCCTTTTAAATGCTTTCGAGCAGGGCGTAGGGCAGGGGCTGGAGTTGCAGGCCGGGACCGGCGGGCGCGCCCAGTGTCAGGCGGGTTTCACCGGCGCGGGCCAGCGCATCAGCCGCTGCCGAAGTCTGCATCGAGACAATCGCATCAAATCCGCCCAGCGGGCTGGGGGCCGCCGCCGCAACCAGTCCGCAAGGCTGCGCCGCATCATCAGCGTGAAAGACTTCCTGCCCCACGCTGGCCGCTGTGTCCGAATGGACCAGATAAGCGCGCCGCTTGATCGTGCCCCGGTACTGGCTGCGGGCAACGATTTCCTGGCCGGGGTAGCAGCCTTTTTTGAAATTCACGCCGCCCACGGATTCGTAATTGAGCATTTGCGGCACAAAAGCTTCAAAAATCGGCTGGGTGATCATGGAAACGCCCGATTGAACCGTCAGCCAATGCCACAGCGCCACGTCGATCAACGCGCCTTCAGGCGCAGGCGTACCCGCAGGCGCGCACCACAGGGCGCACGGCTGGCCAGCCCCCGGATACAAAAACGCCACGCTGGCAGCGCCCACATCAAGCTTGGTCCAGGTAGGCTGGGCCGCTCCGGCAATGGCTTCCAGCGCCTGGCCGACCAGACCATAGAGCTGAAACTCCGCGCTGGCATCGCTAAGCTTGACCTTGGCGCGCATCACAAACATCGACAGGCGCTTGAGCGTTGCAGCCAAAATGTCGCGGCTGCAGACCAGTAAAATATCGTCCGGGCTGCGTTTGAACACCACAAAGCTCGCCTGCATCCGGCCCTTGGCGTTGCAAAACGCCGCCAGCCGTGCGTCGTTCAGGCCCATCAGCGCCACATCCTGCGTCAATTGGCCCTGCAAAAACTTCACCGCCTCTTCGCCAGCGGCGCGAATGATGCCCAGATGCGGGAGTTCAGTAATGCCGGAAACAGAAAAGACGGGGCTGGAGGAGGTCATAGGGTTGGTACGCTGGAGTGGTTGAGAATGGGCTGAATTATCATAGCCCCTTGGTTTTTGCACGGGTTGTTTAAAAAAAGGCGGGGCAGTGTGCGACGTGTTGTAACAAGTTTGATAGTCGGGTTGCTGACGGTGGCGCTGCTGCTGCTTGGCACCGTTGTGTGGTGGCTCAACCGGCCCATGCCTTTGCACCTGCAGCCCGGCGCTGAAGTGGTCGATCTGACCATCGAGTTCGGCACGCGCGCCCAGGCCGTGGCGGACGTGGCGGTGGCGAGCGGTGTGGATGTGCCCGTGGTGCTGCTCAAAACATGGTTCCGCCTGTCGGGGCAGGCGCGCCAGATCAAGGCGGGCAGCTACGAAGTGACGCCCTGCACCACGCCGCGCAAGCTGCTGAACATGCTGGTGCGCGGCGAAGAAAGCCTCAAAACCATCACGCTGGTCGAAGGCTGGACGTTTGCGCAGGTGCGTCAGGCGCTGCAAAAAGCCGAACAGCTCGCGCCCGACACACGCACGCTCAGCCCCGAAGCCATCATGGAGAAGCTGGGCAAGCCCGGCGTTCACCCGGAAGGGCGGTTTTTCCCAGACACCTACGCCTACGCCAAAGGCAGCAGTGATCTGGCCCTGCTCAAGCGCGCCAATCACGCGATGGACCAGCGCCTGGACGCCGCCTGGAGCCTGCGCAGCCCCGGCACACCGCTCAAATCGGCGGACGAGGCGTTAATCTTGGCCAGCATCGTTGAAAAAGAAACCGGCAAAGCCGCAGACCGGGCGCAAATCGGCGGCGTATTCACCAACCGGCTGCGCATCGGCATGCCGCTGCAAACCGATCCGAGCGTGATTTACGGCCTGGGCGCCAGCTTTGACGGCAACCTGCGCAAGGTGGATTTGCAAACCGACACGCCCTACAACACCTACACACGCGGCGGCCTGCCGCCCACGCCCATTGCCATGCCGGGCAAAGCCGCCTTGCTCGCCGCCGTGCAGCCCGCGCAGACCAAGGCGCTGTATTTTGTCGCCCGCAACGACGGCAGCGGTGCCAGCCAGTTCAGCGAAAGCCTGGAAGATCACAACCGCGCCGTCAACCACTACATCCGAGGCCAGCAGACACCATGAACCACCACACAGGCCTTTTCATCAGCTTTGAAGGCATAGACGGGGCGGGGAAATCCACCCACATTGCGGGGCTGGCCGATGCTTTTCGCCAAGAGGGCAGGGCGGTGACGCTGACCCGCGAGCCCGGCGGCACGCCGCTGGCCGAAAAGCTGCGTGCGATGGTGCTGGGCGACGCGATGGATCCGCTGACTGAGGCGCTGCTGATGTTCGCCGCCCGGCGCGACCATCTGGTCACGGTGATTGCGCCTGCGCTGCTGCGTGGCGACGTGGTGCTGTGCGACCGCTTCACCGACGCCACCTTTGCTTATCAAGGCGCGGGGCGCGGGTTTGATTTAAAAATCCTCGCCACGCTGGAGCAATGGGTGCAGTCCGACGAAGGGCTGTTGGGCGATCCGGCGGGCAATTCACCGATGAAGCCCGAGGTGGACAGCGTGATCGAGCCGCATCTGACGGTCTGGTTTGACCTGCCGCCCGAAGAGGCCGCGCTGCGGCTGGCAGGCGCACGCGTGCCGGACAAATTTGAAGCGCAGCCGGTGGAATTCTTCCGCCGCGTTGCCGGGGGTTACGCGGCGCGCCTGCAAGGCCACCCGGAGCGTTTTGCCCGCATTGACGCGGCCCAGCCCCGCGAGGTCGTCTCGCAGGCGGTGCGGCAGGTGTTTGTTGAAAAAGGCTGGCTGGTGGCGCCAGCGGTGCAGCCATGAGTTCAACCCATCAGCCCCAGCCGTTGGCGCCCTGGCTGCAGATCCAGTTAGAAAGCCTACTCGCCCAGCGCGGCCACGCCTGGCTACTCAGCGGGCCGTCCGGGCTGGGTCAGTTTGAATTGGCGCTGGCGCTGGCACGCGCCTGGCTGTGCGAGCAGGCGACGGGGCAGGGCGCTTGCGGCCACTGCGCCAGCTGCCATGCGGTAGATGTTCACACCCACGCCGACCTGTGCATGCTGATGCCCGAAACCTTATCGCTGGCGCTCGGCTGGCCGCTGGACGAAAAAACCCAGGATGATCTGGACGCCAAAAAGCGCAAGCCCAGCAAAGAAATCAAGGTCGATGCGGCCCGCGAAGCCGTCTCTTTCACCCAGTTCACCCGCTCGCGCGGCACGACCAAGGTGGTGCTGGTGTTTCCCGCCGAGCGCATGAACCACATCACCGCCAACACGCTGCTCAAAACGCTGGAAGAGCCGCCCGGTGCCGTCAAATTCATTTTGGCCACCGAAGCCGCGCACCAGTTGCTGCCGACGATACGCAGCCGCTGCCTGGGCCACACCATGATCTGGCCCGAGTTTGACCAGGCGCTGGCTTGGCTGAACAGCGAAATGGCTCATTCAAACACTGGCGACAGCGCCAAAAAGCCGAGCCGCCCGCCCGCAGCCGCCGATCTGCACACGCTGCTGACCGGCGCAGGCGGACGCCCGGCGGACGCGCTGGCTTGGGCGCAAGGCACGTCGCCGACCGAAGCCGCCCAGCACTGGCAGGCTTTGCCCCAAGCGATGGCGCGGGGCGATGCCAGCGCTTTGGCCAACTGGACGCCCGCTCAAACCGTCGATGCGCTGCAAAAGCTCTGCCACGATGTGTGGGCCGTGCGCGTCGGCGCGGCGCCCCGGTTTTTTGAGGCGCAGCATCTGCCCGCAGCGCCCGCGTCCAGCCTGACGGCGCTGGCCAGCTGGTCGAAAGAGCTCAACACCATTGCCCGCACCGTCGAGCATCCCTATCACCCAGGGCTGCTGCTCGAATCGCTGGTTAGCCGCGCACGGGCCGCGCTCAACGCCCGGTAAAGTCCCCACGCCCACCATCCAGACGCTTTAAACTAAGAAATTATGAGCACATCGCCACCCCCCGGTTCTCCCGCTGCATCGCGGCCCAGCATTGTCCAACTGGCTATCAAGGAAAAAGCCGCCCTTTACGCGGCCTACATTCCATTATTCAAAGATGGCGGCCTTTTTATACCCACCCCCCGCGAGTACAACCTGGGTGATGATCTTTATGTCCTGCTGACCCTGCTGGACGACACGCAGCGCCACCCGGTGACCGGAAAAGTCGCCTGGGTCACGCCGCCCAAGGCTTCGGGCAACCGCACGCAGGGCGTGGGCATCCGCTTTCCGTCGGACGAAAAATCGCGCCTGCTCAAGCTAAAAATTGAAGAGATTTTGGGCGCCGCCCTGAATTCCGACAGGCCAACCCAGACGATTTGAGCTTCAAAATCATGTTCACCGATTCCCATTGCCATCTGAGCTTTCCCGAGCTGCAGGCGCAGCTGCCGCAGATTCGCCAGGCCATGCAGGCGGCGCAGGTCGAGCGCGCCCTGTGCATCTGCACCACGCTCGAAGAGTTCGCGGACGTGCATGCGCTGGCCGTGCAGCACGACAATTTCTGGGCCACCGTCGGCGTTCACCCGGACAACGAAGGCGTGCAGGAACCCAGCCTCGAAGACCTGCTGCAGCGCGCCAGCCTGCCCAAGGTGGTCGGCATCGGCGAAACGGGGCTGGACTATTTCCGGCTGAACGGGCGCGCCGTAGCCGATATGGAATGGCAGCGCGAGCGTTTTCGGGTGCATATCCGCGCCGCACGCCAGAGCGCCAAGCCGCTGGTGATCCACACCCGCAGCGCGTCAAGCGACACGCTGGCGATTTTGAAAGAAGAAAACGAAACAGCGGGCGAGGGCGGCGAGGCCCGAGGCGTGTTTCACTGCTTCACCGAAAGCCAGGACGTGGCGCGGGCCGTGCTGGATTTGGGCTTTTACATCTCGTTTTCCGGCATCCTGACGTTTAAAAGCGCCGGAGATATCCGCGACGTGGCCAAATTTGTGCCGCTGGAGCGCATCCTGATCGAAACCGACAGCCCTTATCTGGCACCGATGCCGTACCGGGGGAAAACCAATAATCCGTCTTATGTGCCGTTGGTCGCCCAGCAGCTGGCCCAGATCAAGGAGCAGCCGCTCGAAGTCATTGCACAGGCCACCAGCCGCAATTTTGAGCAGCTGTTCACGGGAGTCACGGCATGATTCGCACGCTGGCAGGGCGCTTTCAAAAGTCACTCTGCGCTTTGGTTGTGGCGGGCTGCGGCTTGGCCCATGCCGGTTCTTACGATGATTTTTTCAAGGCCATCGAGCAGGACAACCCTGCCGACATCAAGGCGCTGCTCGCACGCGGCTTTGATGCCAACACCGTCGATGCCAAAGGCCAGTACGGGCTGTTGATCGCTTTAGGCAGCGGCTCGCTCAAGGCCGCGCAGACGCTGACGGAGTGGCCGCAAACGGATGTCAACGCACTCAACGCCAACGGCGAGAGCGCGCTCATGCTGGCCGCGATCAAAGGGCATACGGCGCTGGCTGAAGCGCTCATCAAAAAAGACGCCGATATCAACAAGACCGGCTGGACGCCACTGCATTACTCGGCCAGCGCCTCAAAGCTCGACATCATCCGCCTGCTGCTGGAAAACAGCGCTTACATTGATGCCGAATCGCCCAACGGCACCACGCCTTTGATGATGGCCGCGATGTACGGCACGCCCGCCGCCGTCGCGCTCCTTCTCAAAGAAGGCGCCGATCCCAAATTGAAAAACCTGCAAGGGCTGACCGCGCTGGAGTTTGCCCAGCGCGCCAATCGGCCCGAGGCTGTTGAATCCATCGCCGCATTTCTGCGCGGGAAAACGCCTGCGGGCCAGTGGTAAACATCAAAGGTGGCGCCGGATTGCTGGCCGTGCCAGCGGTTTCCTCGGCGCCCGCGCCAGCAGCACATCGAGCTGCTTGAGCGTCGTGGCGTGAGCCATTTTTTGCGCCTCCAGCAAATTTTCCAGCTCGCCGGTGCGTGATCTGGCCGATGCCAGGGTTTGGTCGCCTGTTTTCAAGTCACGCTCTACATCCTGCAGACGGGCGTTCAGCGCCAGATTTTCTGTTTCGAGTTTGGCGTGGGCCACTGCGGCGCGCCGCTCCTGATCGGCCAACGCGGCTTTGGCTCGCCTGGTTTCCTGGCGCTCATGGTCCAGCTCTTCGAGCAGCCGGTGTTCATTGGCCGTGGCGCGGGCTTCCAGCCGGGCGCGTTCTTCGGCGTGGCTGCGGGCTTGCTCTTCGCTGCGGCGCAGGTCTGCATCGCGCTCGGCTTCGCGTGTTGTTAATTTTTCGCGCAGTGTGTCGATGTCGCGCTCACGGCGGCCCAGCAACGCGCTGGCTTCCTCCAGACGGCTGGCGCTGTCGCTGAGTTGGCTGCGCGCCACCTGTAGCGCTTCATCGGCGGCCAACTGGCGCGCAGTCAAGCCTTGCTTGTCGCGCTCAAAATCGTTTTCCCTTTGCGCCAGATTTGCGCGTTCAGCCTCTAGAGCCTGGCACGCCTGAGTCAGCGCCTGCGCGGCTTCTTCGCGGGCGGGCTGCAAGGCCGCTTCCCACAGCGCGGCGGCGGCTTTGAGCACCGGCTCGGGCGGCTGACTGGTTTCGTCTTTCATGGCGCCCAGCCCCAGCCGGGCGGCCAGCGTGGCGAACCACGCGTCCAGCAGCGGGCTGACGGTGTTGGGCGAACCTCGGCCAATTTTCTGGCGCACGCGCTCAATGGTGGGCCGCAGCCCTTCGGCGATCAGCGCGTCGGCGGCTTGCTGCACATCTTCACTTTGGATGCCCCGGATACTTTTGGATGACATGGTTTTTCCTTGTATAGTCTTTACCACCGATAAGTTAAGGTTATCGGTGGTAAAAAATTAGTTGCGTATTACATCATACATATCATGTATGAAAAATTATCTTTAAGGTTGTTGTTCATGAATTTGCCTATTCTTTTGCCATTTCCCGCGCTGGAGCCGA
Organism: uncultured Burkholderiales bacterium; assembly: GCA_903926695.1. GTDB lineage: Bacteria > Pseudomonadota > Gammaproteobacteria > Burkholderiales > Burkholderiaceae_C > Polaromonas. The sequence continues at coordinate 10,786 of CAIYKK010000292.1, read as the reverse complement.
CCACGCTCAACGATGTCACCCAGGCGGCCATTTCCGAGCTGCTGCGTGAAGGCGAATCGCGCAACACGCTGGCGAGTTACCGAAGCGCGCTGCGTTATTGGGCGGCGTGGTTCGGTCTGCGTTATGGCGGCCAGATTGAGCTGCCGCTGCCAGCGGCCTGCGTGCTGCAATTCATCGTCGATCACGCCGAGCGCACCACCGAAAAAGGTTTGGTCTCCGAACTGCCGCCCGCCATCGACGCGGCGCTGGTGGAATCTGGCTTTAAGGGAAAGCTGGGGCCGCTGGCGCACAACACGCTGATTCACCGCATCGCGGTGCTGTCCAAGGCGCACCAGCTGCGCGGACTGAAAAACCCGTGCCAAGAAGCGCCCGTGCGCGAACTGCTCTCGCGCACCCGCAAGGCCTACGCCCGGCGCGGCGCGCTGCCGCAGAAAAAAGACGCGCTGACCAAAGACCCGCTGCAAGCCATTCTGACCACCTGCGACGAATCGCTGCGCGGTCAGCGCGACCGCGCCATGCTGCTGTTTGCCTGGGCCAGCGGCGGGCGGCGGCGCTCGGAGGTGGCGTTGGCGGACATGAAATTTTTAAAGCGCCTGCCCGAGGGCTTTAGCTACACCCTCGCCCACTCCAAAACCAATCAATCGGGCGCGCAGCGGCCAGAAAACGAAAAGCCGCTGCTCGGCGCCGCCGCCGTGGCGCTGGCGGCCTGGCTGCAAGCCTCCGGCATCACCGAGGGGCGCATCTTTCGGCAAATCCGCAAGGGCGGGCAGATCGGCGAAGCGCTAGGCGACGCTTCCGTGCGCGATATTGTCAAAAAGCGCTGTCAACTGGCGGGTTTGAGCGGCGATTTTTCGGCGCACTCGCTGCGCTCGGGCTTTGTGACGGAGGCGGGTCGGCAAAATATGTCGCTGGCCGAAACGATGGCGATGACCGGCCACCACAGCGTCGCCACCGTGCTCGGGTACAGCCGTGCAGGCGCGGCGCTGTCGAGCGGACTGGCTCGTTTGTTCGATGGCGATCAGCCGCTCGAACCCTGAAGTCGGGCGTTTTCACTACTTGCTGCATTTGATCCAGCGCAACGCTGACCCGCTCTAGCCGCCTAAAGTGGAAAGGCAAGTGTCACACGCGCAGGAGGCCAACGATGAGCGACATTCTGGTGATCAGCTACTCGCACAAGGGAACATCGCGCCGTCTGGCGCAATTGCTCAGCCAGCAGCAAAACTGGCCGATGGCCGAAATCCGCGAGGTCCATCCGCGCATGGGCTTGGGCGGGCGGGTGCGCTGCCTGCTCGACGCCCGGCTGCACCGCCACCCACAAATCGACTACACCGGCCCGCCGCCCAACGAGTACGATGCGGTCGTGCTGGTCGCGCCCGTCTGGGCCTCGCGCCTGGCCGGGCCGGTGCGCAGCTTTGTCAGCCTGATGCGCGAACGCCTGCCCGATCTGGCCCTGATCTCCGTCACGCACAACTGGGGCGTACACGAGGTCATTGCCGAGCTTGGCGCGCTGATGGGCTCTTTTCCCGTGGTGAGCACCACATTTACCCCCCACGAAGTCAATTATCCGAGCTGTGCAATGCGGCTGCAGGCTTTCGGCAACGCTGTACGGATCGCCGAAAACAGCCCGATTCTGATTCGGCCCCTGCCCTGCGCGCTGCCCACTTTCAACCGCACCCCGACCATGACGATCAAACCGGTGACTTCTTTTTTCAGCAGTACCACCGGCAAGTGACCAGACGCCCGGACGTTGCCTCAAGCCTCAAGCTTTAGATCGTTGTTTCGCGGCAGCAGCACCGTAAAGGCGGTGCCAGACTCCCTGCTCGATGCGGCATGGATGCTGCCGCCGTGCGCCTCGGTGATTTCGCGCGCAATATATAAACCCAGCCCCACGCTGTGGGAGGCGGACTCCGAAAATTCAGAGAACTCGTCCTCCTGTGCGAGCTGTACCAGCGGCTCAAAAATCGTCTGGAGCGATTTTTCGGGAATCACCGGGCCGACATTGTGAACCTTCACCGCAATAGCATTGTCCTGGCCCTCGACGGTCACGGTGATGGGCTGGTCAGGCTCGCTGTAGCGCGCCGCGTTGCACAGCAGATTGGCAAAAACCTGCTGCAGCCTGGCCTCATCAAAGGAGCCGGTCACCGCACCCGAGGCCTTGAGCACAAACGCCTGCGCGGGATGCACGGCGCGGGTCTCGTCCAGGATGGCCTGGCAAACCTTTTCTATATTGAGCGCATGGCGCTTGAGGGCCAGGTGCTCGCCGAGCTGCGTGCGCCCGTACTCCAGCAAGTCATTGATCATCAGCGCCATGCGCGCCGCGCTGATGACAATGCGCGCCCCGCAAGCGTGAACGGTGTCAGGCACGTCCGGCACCTTTTTGAGGAGCTCTCCGTTCATGGTGATCACGTTCAGGGGGGTTCTCAGGTCGTGGCCCAAAACGGCTAGAAAAGTGTCCCGGATGCGTGCGTTCTGCTCCGAAAACGTGTTGATCGATTCGCTCAGCGCCTCGTCGATGGCTTCGTTAAAGCCCATCATTTCGTAGGACCGCTCCCGCGTCATGTTCTTGACCAGCGGCAGCCACAGGTGCATCACGGACGCCCGCAAGGCGACAAACTCCGACGCCACCTCTCTGAGGTGAAAGCCGCCATGATGGCGCAGCATGCCGTGAATGCTGGCGGCGGCGTAGAGTTTATCCTGCGCTAACAGACAGCTTTTAGAGGTTCTGGATGGTTTTGTCTCGCCCTGCATCAGCTCGATATTGCTGGCGATGGCCGTTAGCAACTCCTGCGCATGGTCGCGCAGCACCTTCACAGACACATCGCTTCCCGCTGGGGCGGTTTGCCGGGCAAACCGGTCCCATTCCGAGAGGATTTCAGCGTTGTGCTCAGTCAAAAAGTTAGACAGTTTCATGAGAGTTCCTCTGAAGGCCGAAAGCCGAAAGCCGAAAGCCGAAAGCCGAAAGCAGCACCTTAACCCTGCGCCTGCGCCAAGGCCGCGTCGCAGAATGCGCAAAAAACCTGTCCAAAAGGGCGCAATGTGTCAGGTTAAATTCTCATAACTTCAGGCGCGGCGAGACTACCCCGTGTAGGACAAAAGAGCTTTTTTGTGCAAACACCAGTTCCCGCTGGCAAACTGGCAGCATGCAAAAAAACCGGCGTTTTATTACCCTGCTTGCGGCCCTCGCCGTGAGTCTAAGTTTCATGCTGGTAGCAGGCGGCGCCAGCGCCCAGGCACCCGAAACCGCCAGCACTGCCGCCCTGCTGGAAAAACATGCCGAGCTGGCCCCAAAGCTGGCGCAAAACGTGTACCGGCGCCCGCTTTTTCTGGAGTCTTCAGAAACTGCCGAGCACGCCAGCAGCACCGCCTACGCCGTTTTAGACGCGCCATTCAGCACCGTGAGCGCCACGTTTAAACAGCCCGGCCACTGGTGCGACATCCTGATCCTGCACCTCAACACCAAATACTGCCACGCGGACGCGCAGGCCAGCCCCGCATCGTTGATGGTCAATATCGGCCAGAAAACGCCCCAGCGCCTGGCCGAAACTTCGGTGCTGGCGTTTTCTTACCGCGTCACGGACATGGCAGCCGATCATCTGACGGTGCAGTTGCACGCCGACACCGGCCCTTTGAACACCCGCAATTACCGCATGGAGCTGGAAGTGACGCCGCTGGCGCAGGGCAAGACGTTTTTGTCGCTGCGTTATTCATATGACTACGGCCTGCCCGGCCGCATGGCGATGCAGGCGTATCTGGCCACCACGGGGCGCGGAAAAGTCGGCTTCACCCAGACGCCCGAGGGTTATATCGGCGGCATCCGGGGCATCATCGAGCGCAACACCATGCGCTACTACCTGGCCATCGAGGCGTACCTGGTCGCACTGCATCAGCCGCCAGAACAGCAGCCCGCCGCCCGGCTGCGCTACTGGTTCGATGCCACGGAAGGCTATTCCCGCCAGCTGCACGAGCTGGACAAGGCCAGCTACCTGACGATGAAGGAAGCGGAATACCAGCGCCAGCAGCTGCCGCCCTCTGCGGCTGAATAGTTTTCAGGTTTTGAGGTGAAAAGCGTGCCGCAGGGCGCGGGCGGCGTCTGCGTGAGCGTGGCGCGCTTCGGGAAGGATGCGCCCCATCTTGATGAATTCGTGCGTCACGCCACGGTAGATTTCCAGATCAACCTGAACGCCAGCGGCGCGCAGCTTGTCGCCGTACAAAATGCCTTCATCGACCAGCGGATCGCACTCGGCCAGCCCCAGCCAGGCGGGGGCCACGTCGTCCACATGCGGCGCCAGGAGCGGCGCAAAACGCCAGTCTTCCCGGTCGGCGGGACTGCGCAGGTAGTGGTCAAAAAGCCAGTCGATATCCGCCGCGTTCAGCACAAAGCCCTGCGCAAACCTGCGGTGCGAAGGCGTGTCCTGATGCGCGGCGCAGCCGGGGTAAAACAGCAGTTGCAGCGCCAGCGTGATGGCCGCGTCCCGCGCCAGAATCGCGCACATCGCCGCCAGCGTGCCGCCCGCGCTGTCGCCGCCGACGGCCAGACGCTGGTTGTCCAGCCCCAGGCTGCCCGCGTGAACGGCTAGCCATTGCAGCGCGTCCCGCGCATCATGCGCGGCGGTGGGGAATTTGTATTCGGGCGCGAGCCGGTAATCCAGCGACACCACGGCACAGCCCGCTAAATGACTGAGCTGGCGGCACAGCACATCATGCGTGGCGATGCTGCCAATGGTAAAACCGCCGCCGTGCAGGTACAGCAGCACCGGCAGCTTTTCGTGCGACGGCGCGTACAGCCGCGCAGGCAATGCGTGGCCGTCACGCGCCGCGATGGTGAAGTTTTCCACCCGGCTCAAGATGGGTTTGGCAATTTCCAGCACGCCAGCGCCAGCCTCGTAAGCGGCGCGGGCCTGAACGGGCGTGAGCGTGTGAAACGGCGCACGCTCTGCGCGTGCCATACGGCTGATGATGTCGCGCATGGCGGGCGTCAACAGGCTGTGGGGGGCTTTGAAATGCGTCACGGTTTTTTTAGCCCCGCCAGCTTGCCAAAAGCTGAAGCCATCGCCGTTCCGGCTGGGGGCTGGGCGTTGCCGGGCCGCGCACCGCCCAAGCCGCCCCGGTTCTGGCCGCCGCGCTGGTCACGCCCCGCGCCCTCAAAGCGGTTGTCACGCGGGGCGTCGCGGCGGGCGGGCGCTTCGCCCAGCTTCATCGTGAGGCCGATGCGCTTGCGGGCGACATCGACTTCGGTCACGCGCACTTTGACGATGTCGCCAGTTTTGACCACTTCGCGGGCGTCGGTGACGAACTTGTGCGACAGCTGGCTCACATGCACCAGTCCGTCCTGATGCACGCCGATGTCAATAAACGCGCCAAAAGCCGCCACGTTGCTGACCGTGCCTTCCAGCACCATGCCTTCCTTTAGGTCTTTGATGTCTTCCACGCCGTCGTTAAAGCGCGCCACCTTGAAATCCGGGCGCGGATCGCGGGCGGGCTTTTCCAGCTCGACCAGAATGTCTTTCACCGTGATCACGCCGAATTTTTCATTCGCAAACAGCTCGGGTTTCAAAGTCTTGAGCATCTCGGCGCGGCCCATCAGCTCGGTCACCGGCCTGCCGGTATGCGCCATGATTTTTTCGACTACCGAATAGGTTTCCGGGTGAACGCCGGTCATGTCCAGCGGATTGGTGCTTTGTCGCAGGCGCAAAAAGCCCGCGCTTTGCTCGAACGTCTTGGCACCCAGCCCCGAAACTTTCAGCAGATCGGCGCGGCTGGCAAACGCGCCATTCGCATCACGCCAGCGCACCACCGACTTGGCGACGGTCTGGCTCAGGCCCGACACACGCGCCAGCAGCGGCACGCTGGCCGTGTTCAGATCGACGCCGACGCTGTTCACGCAATCTTCGACCACGGCGCTCAGGCTGCGCGCCAGATCGCTCTGGTTCACATCGTGCTGGTACTGGCCGACGCCGATGGATTTCGGGTCGATTTTGACCAACTCGGCCAGCGGGTCTTGCAGGCGACGGGCAATGCTGGCCGCGCCGCGCAGGCTGACATCCACGTCGGGCATTTCCTGCGACGCAAACTCGCTGGCCGAATAAACGGACGCGCCCGCCTCGCTGACCACCACTTTGTCGATAGCGGCTTGCGCGTGACCGGCCTGCGTTTCAGCCGTTTTTGACATGAGCTTGATCAGATCAGCCGCCAGCTTGTCGGTTTCGCGGCTGGCCGTGCCGTTGCCGATGGCGATTAGATTGACGCCGTGCTTTTCGCACAGCTTGGCCAGAATGTGCAATGAGCCGTCCCAGTCGCGGCGCGGCTCGTGCGGATAAACCGTGGCGGTTTCCACCAGCTTGCCGGTGCTATCGACCACCGCGACTTTCACGCCGGTGCGGATGCCGGGATCCAGCCCCATCACCACACGCGGCCCGGCGGGCGCGGCCAGCAGCAGGTCGCGCAGGTTGTCGGCAAACACCTTGATCGCGGTTTTTTCGGCGTCCTCGCGCAGGCGGGAAAACAAATCGCGCTCCAGCGACAGGCTGAGCTTGACGCGCCAGGTCCACGCCACGCATTTGCGCAGCAAATCGTCGGCTGGGCGCGACTGGTGGCTCCAGCCCAGATGCAGCGCGATTTTGCCCTCGGCCAGAGAAACGACCGGCGCGGCTTTCCCACTGGCCGGTTGAATGACTTCGGGCGGCAGCGGCAAGATTAATTTGGCGTCCAGAATTTCCAGCCCCCGGCCCCGAAACACGGCCAGCGCCCGGTGCGAGGGCACGCGGCCAATCGGCTCGTCGTAGTCAAAATAATCGCGGAACTTGGCGTTGTCGGGATGGTTTTCATCCTTGCCACTGACCAGCTTGGACGAAAACAGCCCTTCGCTCCAGAGCCATTGGCGCAGCGGCTGCACCAGTGCCGCGTTTTCCGCCCAGCGCTCGCTCAGAATGTCGCGCACGCCGTCCAGCACCGCCTGCACGGTGGTGAAATCGTCGCCCGCCTCGTTCTTTTCGGGTTTGACATAGGCGGCAGCTTCATCGGCGGGCACCAGCAACGGGTTGGCAAACAGCGCGTCGGCCAGCGGCTCAATGCCCGCTTCGCGGGCGATCTGGCCTTTGGTGCGGCGCTTGGTTTTGTAGGGCAAATACAGGTCTTCCAAATCCTGCTTGGTGGCCGCCTGTTCGATGGCGGCGCGCAGTTGCGGCGTGAGTTTGCCCTGCTCGTCGATGTTTTTGAGAATGCTCTGGCGGCGCTCCTGCAACTCGCGCAGGTAGCCCAGACGGTATTCCAGCTCGCGCAGCTGAATGTCGTCCAGCCCGCCGGTGGCTTCCTTGCGGTAGCGCGCAATGAAGGGCACGGTGGCGCCACCGTCGAGCAGCTCCACGGCGGCCTTAATTTGATGCTCGTGGGCCTGAATGTCGGCGGCAATTTGGCGAATGATTTTTTGCATGGTCAATGAGGTGGTTTTTGGCAAAAAGAGAAGCAACGGGCGCAAGCCGCTGTTATGAGACGCTGGCTTTTCAGGCTTTAACGCCGGATTTGGCGGCAGCGCGGGCGGCAATGGGCAGCGGCGCACGCTGCTGGCGCGAAAAGAAGGTCCACATCAGCAGCGTCGCATCCGGCCCTCCGGGCGCGCTGAAAGCGGCTTCGCCGTCGCCGCCGCTCCAGGCGTGACCCAGCGCGTCGATCTCGCATTTGACCAATTGAACCTTGCGACCTGCGTAGTAGGTGGCGGTCTGGTAACTGCGCCGGGGGCTGCTTCCGCCTTGGCGCGCTTCATAGTGGCGCTGCACCGGCTCGGGGCTGGTGATCAAAGCGCCGTTGACGATCACAAACTGGGCCATCAACTGATCGGCATTGATGGGCCGCACCACCGCATCGCGCTTGCCATGCAGCAGCATCACCGGCATGCCGGGAAACTGCGGCTGGCCCTCGAAAAACTCCCGCACCGATTCGCGGTAAGTCAGACTGGCGCCCTGCTGCATGGTTTTAAAGCCGCTCATCGGCGAGTCGCTGGTGCCATAAACGGGCGCCGAATGCAGGCCGACTGCCGCAATCAACTGCGGACAGCGCAAGGCCAAAATCGCCGCCAGCGCCGCCCCGGCAGAAATCCCGGCGGCATAGGTGCGCGAAACATCCAGCCGATGCCTGGCCTGCACCTGCGCGATCAGCGCGGCAATCAGTTCAATGTCGCCCAGCCCCTGCTGCGTGGCGCGCTTGTACCAGTGCCAACAGCGATGCGAATCGCTGGCAAGCGACTGCTGCGGATACAGCACCGCAAACCCCTTGCGCTCGGCCAGCGCGTTCATGCGGGTGGAGGCGGCAAAACCCTCCGCCGTCTGCTGGCAGCCGTGCAGCATCACCACCAGCGGGCGGGGTGCCACAGCCGCGCCCGAAGGCAAATAAAGCCAGTACAGCATCCGCTGGCCCACGGCAAGCCCAGCAAGCTCCCCCGCGCCTGGCTGGGAAAAATAGAACTTTTGCCATTTACCCGGCAATCCGGTGGCGCTGGCGCTGGCACTGCTGGCGGGCGTGCGCAAACTTTTTACGCCCCCCGCCTTTGACTTTGCCTTCGCCTTTGCTGGCCGGGCCAGCGCTGCCAGCTTGAGAGGCCTGGGTTTGGGCAATTTGGACAGCTTGGGCAACAGGCTTTTGAACAGCTTGGTGCCCTGCGCCTGCTGGGCTTTGCCTATGCGCCGCAGGCTTTTGAGCAAGAGCTTGGTCAGACTTTTTGGCATAGCGTCCACGGTGTGGTGTGGTGAGTTGTGTTGGGAGTTGGCGCTTAAAGTTCAGGTGCAATGGCTTCGGCGTAGTCGTAAAGCGCGCCCAAAATCGCCTCGCCGCGCTCGTCTGCCGTTTCCGAGAGCGTGTCGATGGCGTTAAAAAGCGCATCGACATTGCGCGCCCCGCCCTCGCCTTCGAGCAGCCGGGCGGCGCGGTGCGCTTCCCAGCGCGTTGCTTCGTCGGGGCTGAGCGTGTCTGGAAAATTACGGGCGCGGTAGCGAAACAGCAACGCCGCCAGCCGTGGATCGTCAAAACCCATGCGGCTGTGCGCCATTTCGGCGGGCGACTGGTCAAGCAACTGGTTCAGCCGCCGCCGGTCGGCGTTGCCGATAAAGCCGCCGTAGAGGTCTTCGTCCACATCGGGCGTTGCGCCGTCGTCGGGCCGCTGAAAAACCTGCGGCCAGATCGCGCTCATGTCGGGCAGGCTGGCGGCGATTTCGGCATGGCGCAGTGCTGCGTCTTTGTCAATGTTCCAGCGCGCTGCCATCTCGGGCGTGAGCACCTTCAAATTGCGCACCACCATCGGCGATTTGTTCAAATGCACGGACTTGATCGGCAGGCGCTGCACACCTTCGGGCAGATCGGCGGATTTGGTAAAGATGCGCTGGCGCAGCGTGGCCACGTCCAGCAGCGGCAGCTCGCTCGGGTCGTGAGCCAAATTCCAGGCGAGGATTTCATTTTTATTCGTCGGGTGCGTGGCCAGCGGGAACATCATGGCCAGGCAGCCGCGCTCAGGCGCAAACATGCCCGAGACGTGCAAAAACGGGCGGCTGTTGCGTAAAGCGGCGGGCAGGCCGAGTTCGGCCAGAACGCGGTCTTTTTTGTGCAGGCTCAGGCAAAAATCAAACAGTTTGGGCTGCGCCTTGCGCACCAGTCGGGCCAGCGCAATCGTGGCGCGCACGTCCGACAGCGCATCGTGCGCCGCTTCGTGCAGCAAGCCGTTGGCGCGAGCCAGATCGCCCAGCTTGAAGCTGGGCTTGCCGTCATCTTTGAGCGGCCAGTGCATGCCCTCGGGGCGCAGCGCGTAAGCCATGCGCACAACATCGAGCAAGTCCCAGCGCCCACACTCGTTTTGCCATTCACGCGCATACGGGTCGATCAGGTTGCGCCAGAACATGAAGCGCGTCACCTCGTCGTCAAACCGGATGGTGTTGTAGCCCACGCCAATCGTGCCCGGCGCGGCGAGCAACTGCTCGATCTGCGCGGCAAAGGCGTGCTCGGGCAGGCCGTGCTCAAGGCAATGCTGCGGCGTGATGCCGGTGATCAGGCACGACGCCGGATCGGGCAGGTAGTCGTTGGCGGGCTGGCAGTAAATCATCACCGGCTCGCCGATTTCGTTCAGCTCGGCGTCGGTGCGGATGCCGGCAAATTGCGCGGGCCGTTCGCGCCGGGGGTTGATGCCGAAGGTTTCGTAGTCGTGCCAGAGAAAAGTGTGAGGCGTCATGGGTGGTTTTAAAAGTAGGTTTTCAGCGTGCCAAGAAAAAAGGCCGATAGCGTGATGCTAGCGGCCTTTTCAAGCGCTGCCGCCTTTTCAGGCGGCGCTCAGGGGATTGGCGCGATCAGCTGGTTTCCGTCGTCTCAGCTTCGGGCTTGGCGCGGCCTTCGCGCTTGGCCAAGGGCTGGATGTCGAGCTGGACTTCGCCGGTTTCGACGCCTTTTTCGTCCTTCGTGATGGCGATATCGACCGTCAGGCGACCGCCATCGGTCAGGCGGCCAAACAGCAACTCGTCGGCCAGGGCGCGGCGGATGGTGTCTTGAATCAGGCGCTGCATTGGGCGTGCGCCCATCAGCGGATCAAAACCCTTCTTGCCCAGGTACTTGCGCAGCGCGTCGGTGAAGGTCACTTCCACCTTTTTCTCGGCCAGTTGCGTTTCAAGCTGCAGCAGGAACTTGTCCACCACGCGCAGAATCACCACCTCGTCGAGCGCCTTGAAACTCACCACGGCGTCGAGCCGGTTGCGGAACTCGGGCGTGAACAGGCGTTTGATGTCGGCCATCTCGTCGCCCGCCTCGCGCGGGTTGG
>CAIYKK010000291.1 GCA_903926695.1 uncultured Burkholderiales bacterium | reverse complement strand
GGGCGTGTGGGTTTTCATCGACAGGGCGTGAACCTCGTCGGTCTGCAGCCGTCCGCCCAGCGTGGCATAGACGCGCTGGTGGCGCTGGATGGCGCGCAGGCCTTCAAAAGCGCTGGAGACGATGGTGGCATACCAGTGCCGCCCGTCGCCGGAGACTTCGAGGTGATCGCAAGGCAGGCCTGCGGCAATGATGGATTGAAGTTCTTCGTTGGTCATGGTGAGGGATTTTCCGAGGTTCGGGTTTCGGGGTTCGTCAGTGCCGGATTCAGTGCCTGATCTTATAGCCGGTGCGCAGCAGGTGTACTGCCACGGCGCTAACACCCAGCAGCGCGCCCGCCACCAGCCCCAGGCTCAGCCACGGCGAAACATCGCTGACGCCAAAAAACCCATAGCGAAAACCGTCAATCATGTAAAAAAACGGATTTAAATGGCTGACCTTTTGCCAGAACGGCGGCAGCGAGTGGATGGAATAAAAAACGCCGCTCAAAAACGTCATCGGCATGATGATGAAGTTCTGGAACACCGCCATCTGGTCGAACTTTTCGGCCCACAGCCCGGCAATCAAACCCAGCGCGCCCAGCATGGCCGAGCCCAGCACCGCAAACACGACAATCCACAGCGGCGCCACAAAACCGGGCTGGCCGAAAAACACCGTCACGGCAAACACGCCCGCGCCGACCAGCAGGCCGCGCACCATCGACGAGCCGACATAGGCAAAAAACCAGTGCCAATGCGACAGCGGCGTCAGCAACACAAACACCAGGCTACCCATGATCTTGCCCTGCACCAGCGACGACGAGCTGTTGGCAAAGGCGTTTTGCAGCACGCTCATCATCACCAGACCCGGCACCAGAAACGCGGTGTAGCTGACCTGGCCATAAACCAGCGCCTGCCCCTGCAGCACATGGCCGAAGATCAACATGTAGAGCACGGCAGTCAGCACCGGCGCGCCCACGGTCTGAAAACCGACCTTCCAGAAGCGCAGGACTTCCTTGTAAAAAAGCGTCTGCCAGCCGGTCATTTGGCGGCTCCGGCCAGATCAAAAGCCATAGGTTCTTTCACGTCTTTTTCGCGCATCACTTCGAGGAACACGTCTTCGAGGTCGGCCTTGCGGATTTCCACGTCTTCGGCGACCAGACCAGCTTGACGCACGGCGGCCAGATAGTTTTCGATATCGCGGGCGTTTTGCGCCGGAAACTGCACGATGCGCCCGGTGATGCGCGCTTGAGCAGCCAGCTGCGCGGGCAGTTCGCTGTCGATCTTGAAGCGCAGCACGTTGCTGGAAGCCGCCTTGAGCAGCTCGGAGGTGTTGGCCAGCGCCACCACTTTGCCCTGCTTGAGCATGGCCAGGCGGCTGCACAGCGCTTCGGCCTCTTCGAGGTAATGGGTGGTGAGCAAAATGGTGCTGCCCTGCTTGTTGAGTTTGGCGATGAACTGCCACAGCGTTTGGCGCAGCTCCACATCGACCCCTGCCGTCGGCTCGTCGAGCACGATGACCTGCGGTTTATGCACTAGCGCCTGCGCCACCAGCATGCGCCGCTTCATGCCGCCCGAGAGCTGGCGCATGTTGGCGTGGGCCTTGTCGGCCAGACCGAGACTGGCGAGCAGCTCGTCGATCCAGGCGTCGTTTTTCTGGATGCCGAAATAGCCCGACTGGATGCGCAGCGCCTCGCGCACCGTGAAAAACGGGTCAAACACCAGCTCCTGCGGCACGATACCGAGTTGGCGCCTGGCGTTGGCGTAGTCGCTAACCACATCGCAGCCATGCACCTTGACGGTGCCGCTGCTGGCGCGTGACAGACCCGCCAGAATGCTGATGAGGGTGGTTTTACCGGCGCCGTTGGGGCCGAGCAGCCCGAAAAACTCGCCGGGCTGAATGTCAAAGCTGACGTGATCAAGCGCCTTGAGGCCGGGGCTGGCTGAGTGTCGCGGGGAGGGGTAGGTTTTACAGACGGACTGAAATGAGATGGCTGGCATGAGCGGGCTATTTTAGCGGCTGATGCCTTGGCGCTGAGGACGGGCCAGCCAAGGCATTGAACCAGCGCGGCGGACTGCCAAAAATCAGCCGGACTTTCAACCCCAACCTGTTCAGGTTCAGGAAACCGCTGCCGTTGCAACAGCCGCCGCAGGAATCAGCTCGGCCACGCCGTAAAGGCTGGCGAGTTCGCGCAGCCGCACGGGCGCGCCCTGCACGGCAAAAGTCTTGCCCGCCGCCAGCGCCTGGCGGTGACATTCCATCAAGACGGCCAGCGCCGACGAGTCGAATTGCTGCAGGGCGCTGGCGTCCGCCACCACAGCGCCCGGCTGGGAGCGCACGGCCTGCGCCAGTCCACGGGCAAAACTGGCCGCCAGCGCATGCGTCAAGACGGGAGGAAGCGTCAGCACAGCCACCACCCGTTCAGGACTTCTGGCCAGCGTTGGCCTTGTTGCGCTGGACCAGCGCAGCAATCAGGCCGTCGATGCCCTTGGCATTGATTTCCTGCCCAAACTGCTCGCGGTAGGTGGCGACCATCCAGATGCCCATCACGTTGATGTCGTAAATTTTCCAGCCGGTGGGCGTTTTTTCCATGCGGTAGTCCAGCTGAACCGGCTCGCCCCGGCCCAGCACTTCGCTGCGCAGCAGGATTTCGGTGTCTTCCGGTGCCAGGCGCAGGGGCTTGACATTGAGCTTTTGGTCATTGACCTGCGCCAGCGCGCCCGAATAGGTGCGAATCAAGAGCGTCTTGAACCCGTCCTGCAGCTGCTTTTTCTGCTCGGGCGTGGCGCGGCGCCAGCTCGGGCCGACCACCGACGCGGTCATGCGGGTGAAGTTCACATGCGGCATGACTTTGCCATCGACCAGCGTCAGCACCTTGCGCATGTCGCCCGCCTGAATGGCCTTATCCGACTTGATCTCGGTGAGCACTTCAGCCGAGACGCGCTGGATCAGCGCATCGGGCGCCTCGTCGGCGGCGCGGACAAAAGGCGCAGCAGCCAGCAGCGCCAGACTGAGCGAAGCCGCCGCCAGACGGCCAAAGATTCTACGGTTCATGGTTTTTCTTTCTTCAGTAGCAAAACGGATCGTGGTTAACAGGAAGCTCTGGCAGTTATTTTGCCTACCGACTCCCCACGGACGATGAAGTTTTATAACGGTCGTGTAAATTGCACTGGCAACAGGGTTTTTACTGCGCAGCCGCCGCCGGGGCGGATGCCGACACGGGTGCCGAAGCAGGTGCCGATGCTGGCGCGGCCACAGGCGCGGCTGCGTCGGTGGCGGCTGGCTCGGGCAGGTCGTAGCGCTCTTCTGCGGCGGGCGCAGGTGCGGGTTCGCTTTTGTTGGAGCGGTGGCGCTGCAGGTAGATGTCGCGTGCAAAACTGTATTTGTCCAGCGAGACCGCCTCCAGGAAGTCGCCCGCCGCCAGCAAGTTGGCGCGGACATCGACGGCGCGCAGGGCCATCGCGGAATTGCGCGCAGGGACGTTGTCGGTGTGGCTCACCAGGTTGCCCTGCATGTCCACCAGCGTGCCGACCGTGTCGCGCACGCTAGACGGGCCGAACAGCGGCAGCACCAGATACGGGCCGGAACCCACGCCCCAGCGCCCGAGAGTGCGGCCAAAGTTTTGCGGCGATTTGGGGATTTTCAGATCGCTGGCCACGTCAAAAAGCCCGCCCACGCCCCACAGGCTGTTGGTGGTGAAGCGGAAAAAACTGTTCACAGCCGCTTCCGGCTTGGCCTGCAGCACGCTGTTGACGCTGGACCAGAGGTCGGAAAAATTCTCAAAAACGTTGGTCACGCCCTGGCGCACCAGCGCGGGCACGGTATTTTGGTAAACCGTTGCCACGGGCTTGACAACCGCCTGATCGACCTTGTCGTTCAGATTGAACACCGCCCGGTTCATCGGCTCCAGCGGATCGGCTGGGTTGGCGTTGGGTCCGGTGGCGCAGCCCTGCATGAGCGCCAGCGCTAAAAGGGCAATGGCCCAGCCTGAAAATTTTTTCATCATCATGTGTGTAGTCATTTTTTTTCTGCTGCTGGCGCTGTGCCAGAGCTGCTGTCCGCCGCCTTGCTGAACAAGAACTGGCTGATCAGGTTTTCCAGCACCACAGCGGACTGGGTGCTGGAGATGGTGTCGCCTGCGGCGAGATTTTTTTCCTCGGCACCGGCTTCAACACCGATGTACTGCTCGCCGAGCAGGCCGCTGGTGAGGATCTTCAGCGAGCTGTCCTTGGGAAACGCGTAGCGATTCTCCATCGCCAGCGTCACACGAGCCTGAAAGCTTTTGTCGTCAAACGTAATCGATTCCACGCGCCCGACCACCACGCCGCTGCTGCGCACCGCCGCTTTGGGCTTGAGGCCGCCAATGTTGTCAAACTTGGCCGTGACCCGGTAGGTGGGCTGAAAACTCAGCGTCAGCAAATTGGCCGATTGCAGCGCCAAAAACAAAATCGCCACGGCCCCGATCAGGACAAACAGGCCCACCCACACATCATTTTTTGAGCGTTGCATCAAACTTCCTTCCAAACAGTTTCAGGCTGGGCTTGTGCCCGCAAAATTTTCAAGCTGTCACGTTGTGAACATCAGCGCGGTCAGGATGAAATCCAGACCCAGCACCGCCAGCGAAGCCACCACCACCGTGCGCGTCGTGGCGCTAGCGACCCCTTCGGGCGTGGCCTGCGCCTCAAAACCCTGCAGCAGCGCCAAAAAGGTGACCGTCACGCCGAACACGATGCTCTTGAGAACGCCGTTGCCCAGGTCTTTCCAGACATCGACGCCGTTCTGGATCTGGCCCCAGAAAGAGCCCGCATCCACACCAATCATGACCACACCGACGACCCAGCCGCCAATGATGCCCATCGCGCTGAACACCGCCGCCAGCAGCGGCATGGCGATCACGCCGCCCCAGAAACGCGGCCCCAGAATGCGTTGCACCGGGTCCACCGCCATCATTTCCAGGACGCTGATCTGCTCGCCCGCCTTCATCAGGCCGATTTCAGCCGTCAGCGACGTGCCCGCCCGGCCCGCGAACAGCAGCGCCGCCACCACCGGCCCCAACTCGCGCACCAGCGTGAGCGTGACCAGCAGGCCCAGCGAATCCGCCGAGCCGTAGCGCTGCAGCATGTAATAACCCTGCAGCCCGAAAACAAAACCGACAAACAGACCAGACACCGCAATGATGACCAGCGAATAATTGCCTAAAAAATGAATCTGGTCGCGCACCAGGCCAAAGCGGCGCAGGCTAGAACCCAGCGTCGCCAGCAGGCGCATAAACAGCCGGGCACCAATGCCCAGATCGGCCAGCTTGCTGCGCACGGCAAGCCCAACATCGGAAGGCTTGTACCAGCTCATCGCACAACTCCCGGCTGCGGCGTGGCTTGGGTCGCCAGGCCAAAATCCTCCCCGACGGTCACGCCGGGGTAATGAAAGTGAACCGGCCCATCGGGCAGCGCATTGACATACTGATGCACCAGCGGATCAGTGCTATTGCGCACCGCGTCGGGCGAACCCTCGGCGGCGATTTTTCCGTTGGCCAGAATGATCACATGGTCGGCAATGGCAAAGGTCTGCTCCAGATCGTGCGAGACGATGATGCTGGTCAGCCCCATGCTGTCGTTGAGCTGGCGAATCAGCCGCGCCGCCGTGCCCAGCGAAATCGGGTCCAGCCCGGCAAAAGGCTCGTCGTACATCACCAGCTCCGGGTCCAGCGCAATCGCCCGCGCCAGCGCCACACGCCGCGCCATGCCGCCCGAGACTTCGCTGGGCAGCAGGTCGCGTGCGCCGCGCAGGCCCACGGCGTTGAGCTTCATCAGCACGATGTCGCGGATCAGCGCTTCGGGCAGATCGGTGTGCTCGCGCAGCGGAAATGCCACGTTGTCAAACACGTTCATGTCGGCAAACAGCGCGCCGAACTGAAACAGCATGCCCATGCGCCGACGCGCCGCATAAATTTGCTGGCGATTCATCGGCGTGACATCCTGGCCGTCGAACAGCACCTGGCCCGACTGGGCGCGGTACTGGCCGCCAATCAGGCGAAGAATGGTGGTTTTGCCGCCGCCCGACGCGCCCATCAGCGCCGTCACCTTGCCCCTGGGCACCGACAGGGAAACGTCGTCCAGAATGACGCGCTCGCCGTAACCAAAGGTCACGCGACGCAATTCGACAAAGGGTGAAGGAGAAGATAAGGTCATAAAAAACGCAAAAGCCGGACTGTCCGGCTTCTGGATCATAAGGGATTACGCTAATTAACGTGGCAGGTCGCTGTAACCCATCAGGAACTCGTCCACCGCCCGCGCTGCCTGACGGCCTTCGCGGATGGCCCACACGACCAGACTCTGGCCGCGCCGGATGTCGCCAGCGGCAAACACTTTAGGCACATTGGTGGCATAGCCGCCGGTGAAGTCGGTGCTGGCCTTGGCGTTGCCGCGCGCGTCCTTGTCGATGCCAAAAGCTTCGAGCACCGTCGCCACGGGCGAGACAAAACCCATCGCCAGCAGCACCAAGTCAGCCTTGAGAATCTGCTCGGAACCGGCGACTTCGATCATCTTGCCGTCTTTCCATTCGACGCGGACGGTTTTGAGGCCGGTGACCTTGCCCTTTTCGCCGATCAGCTCCTTGGTGGAGATGGCAAATTCACGCTTGAGCAAACCGACTTCGCCGCTTTCGTCGTGGGAAGAAGAGGTGCGCAGCTTGATCGGCCAGTTCGGCCAGGTCATGGGGCGGTTTTCTTCGACGGGTGGCTCGGGCATCAGCTCGAACTGGGTCACGCTGGCCGCGCCGTGGCGGGTGCTGGTGCCCACGCAGTCGGAGCCGGTGTCGCCGCCACCAATCACGATGACGTGTTTGCCTTCGGCGCGGATCTGGCCTTTGACCTTGTCACCCGCATTGACCTTGTTTTGCGCGGGCAGGAATTCCATCGCGAAATGCACGCCGTCCAGCTCGCGGCCGGGCACGGGCAGATCGCGCGACTGCTCGGCGCCGCCGGTCAGAACGACGGCATC
>CAIYKK010000290.1 GCA_903926695.1 uncultured Burkholderiales bacterium | reverse complement strand
TTCACCAGGCTTTCGGCCTCACGCACCGAGAGTTTTTTAGCGGCAATCTGGCTGGCCGCCGTGATCTGCGTGGCGCGGTCCAGCGCCAGCAGCGCGCGGGCGTGGCCCATGTCCAGGTCGCCCGCCATCAGCATGGTCTGCACCGGCTCGACCAGATTCAAGAGGCGCAGCAAATTGGATGCGGCGCTGCGCGAGCGCCCCACGGCCTGCGCCGCCAGCTCGTGCGTCAGGCCAAATTCTTTCACCAGCCGGTGCAGGCCCTGGGCTTCTTCGAGCGGATTTAAATCTTCGCGCTGGATGTTTTCAATCAGCGCCATCGCGGCGGCGGACTCGTCGGGCACGTCGCGGATCAGCACCGGCAGGCTGTCCAGCCCGGCCAGCGCGGCAGCGCGAAAACGCCGCTCGCCCGCAATGATTTCGTATTTGCCGCCGTTGCCGCCGCCGCTCAAGCGCCGCACCAGAATCGGCTGCATGATGCCCTGCGCCTTGATGGATTCGGCCAGATCGTTCAGCGCGCCCTCGTCCATGCGGGTGCGCGGCTGGTACTGACCGGGCACTATGTCGCTCAGGCGCAGCGAGGCCGACAGGCCGGGGCTGCCCGCCGTGCCGCCCAGCGCCTGCGCGTCATCAACTCTGGGGCCGAGCAGCACTTCAAGCCCGCGACCCAGGCCTTTTTGTCTTTTGGTAACCATCGGGCGTGTCTTTCTTTAAAGAAGTGAGGCGGCTTGGCCGGGTAAATCAGCGCTGGCATTGATCAATTGCAGCAGCTGTTCATGCCCCTGCGGCCAGTCGCCCAGCGCGCTGTCGGCGTTGAGATGGCCGCAGCGGCCAGCGTCAATCAGCTCCGCGCCCCACGCGCTGGCAAACTGCCGGGCGCGTTTGGGCGTGCAAAAAGGATCATTGCCGCTGGCCAGCACCCGCGCCGGAAACGCCAGCAGCGGCAGCGGCACCGGCGACCAGCTCGGCAGCAGCGCCCGCAGGTCGTCGCGCTCGGTGTCCGGCGGCGCGACCAGCAGCGCGGCCCGCACGCGGTGCGTGTTGCGCGAGTGCGAAGCCCAGGCGGCGACGTGCAGGCAGCCCAGGCTGTGCGCGACCAGCACGGCGGGTTCGTCGCAGGCCAGCAGCGTTTCTTCAAGCTGCATCATCCAGTCGCCGCGCAGCGGGCGCTGCCAGTCGTGCTGCTCGACGCGGGTGTAGCCGTGCAACGCTTCCCAGCGGCTTTGCCAGTGCGCCGGGCCGCTGCCCTGCCAGCCCGGCAGCGTCAACACGCAGCGCGGGTTCACTGGAGGCGCTCCACCATTTCACGCGCAAAAGCGATAAAAGCCTGCGCGCCTTTGGATGACGGGTCAAAAATCACGCCCGGCAGGCCGTAGCTGGGCGCTTCGGCCAGACGCACATTGCGCGGAATCACGGTGGTGAACACCTTGTCGCCAAAGTGCCCTTTGAGTTGCTCGCTGACCTGCTGCTGCAGCGTGATGCGCGGGTCGAACATCACGCGCAGCAGGCCGATGATTTCCAGGTCTTTGTTCAGGTTGGCGTGAACCTGCTTGATGGTGTTGACCAGATCGGTCACGCCTTCGAGCGCAAAATATTCGCACTGCATCGGCACGACGACGCCGTGCGCCGCGCACAGCCCGTTGAGCGTGAGCATCGAGAGCGACGGCGGGCAATCGATCAGCACAAAGTCGTAATCGGCGTCGGCGGCGGCAAGCGCCTGCTTGAGGCGCTTTTCGCGCCGCTCCAGCGAGACCAGTTCGATTTCCGCGCCGGTCAGTTCGCGGTTGGCGCCCAGCACGTCGTAGCCGCATTTTTCGCTGTGGACGCGTGCCTCGGCGACGCTGGCCGATTCGAGCAGCACGTCATAAACCGTCAGGTCCAGCTTGCGTTTGTCCACGCCCGAGCCCATCGTGGCGTTGCCCTGCGGGTCCAGATCGACCATGAGCACGCGCTGGCCGATCTGGGCCAGGCCAGCGGCTAGATTCACCGTGGTGGTGGTCTTTCCGACTCCGCCCTTTTGGTTGGCAACGCAGAATATTTTGGCCATGAGGTGTTTTTGTTTGCTTGTGATGAATGGGAAGAAAAAAATCAGGCGCGGCGGCGAGTTCAGGCGCTCAGCGCGACAAGGCCAGCTTGATGCCAAAGGCGACCAGAAAGAGGCCCGCCGTTTTTTCCAGCGCGGCGGAGATTTTCGGATTGGCGCGCAGGCGGCTGGCCAGTTTGTAAGTCAGCAGCACGGCGCACAAGCCGTAGCCAAAAGTCAGCGCGGCAATCGTCGCGGCCATGACACCGAAAGTTTTTAATCCCTGATGCTGGGCCGGATCGACAAACAGCGGGAAAAAAGCCAAATAAAAAACGATGGCTTTGGGATTGAGCACGGTGATAAAAAACGCCTGACGCAGGTAGTGGCGCGGCTTGATTTGCAAAATCGGCGCGGCACCCGGCTTGGCCAGCAGCATCTTGGCACCCAGCCAAGCGAGGTACAACGCGCCCAGCCACTGCACCGCATGAAACGCCGCCGGGTACGCGGCCATCAACGCCGACACGCCCGCCACCGCCGCCCAGAGCAACGCCTGATCGCCTGCAATCACGCCGAACGTGGCGCTCATGCCGCCGGGAATCCCGCCCTTGGTCGTGGACGTGATGAG
>CAIYKK010000289.1 GCA_903926695.1 uncultured Burkholderiales bacterium | reverse complement strand
GCCAAATTTGCGGGCTTGACTGACGAAGACTGTGTTCCGTATGACTATGACCACCTGTGCCCACAAAATCATTGGGGAGCACATTGGACTAACATTACCAAAATTCCGAATGATGGAGGCAAGGTGATGTCAAGTTTTAAAAATGATAGACATACTGTTGGCAACTGCATAGGAAACCTGCACGTACTTGAATCGAGTTTGAACCGAAGTTTCGGCGATGATTCACTGGAGTCAAAGTTGAAATCTGGCCTTGAAGATGAGCAGTGGCTGCATACGGATAGTCTGCTTTACCATACGCCTGAACATCAAATCTTATGGCAAGCCACATCGCCTAATGTCGAAGCCGATCATCTCAATTTCACTTGGAACGAGACACGATTGCAAAATTTTCAAAATGCAATTTATAGCAGAGCTAAAGGGCTTTATTCTCAATATTACGAAACATGCAAAAAAATTGCCCCCGTCGGATTGGGAGAAATCATTGAATAATGCTCGTCCGCATACGCCTCAATCAAGGCCAGTATGGCCTCAAAGTGCGCGCCCGCATCGCCGTCCAGCACCAAAGCGGCCCGGTAATCCGCATCGGTGCGGATGGGCTGGATGGCGTAACGGTTGGGCTTTTTCATGCTGGTTTCTCCCCGGTGGCTGGGCCAATTCCCAGCCTGCTATACTCTTAGGCTTTGCTAGCAAACCCGCACCTGGCCTGATTCTGATCAGATCAATGAAGGTGCATCCTTTTGGATCCATTCATCAATGACCACCATTCGCGTAAAAGACAACGAACCCTTCGACGTGGCACTGCGCCGCTTCAAACGCACCATCGAAAAACTCGGCCTGCTGACTGACTTGCGTGCCCGCGAGTTCTACGAAAAGCCAACGGCTGAGCGCAAGCGCAAGAAGGCTGCGGCCGTCAAGCGTAACTACAAGCGCATCCGCGCCATGCAGTTGCCCAAGAAGCTGTACTAATCAGTACACGCCTTCACGGCAGCCAAAGCCCGCCAGAGGACGCTCTGCGGGCTTTTTTGCTTTCTGCCCCGATTTTTTTCATCCAACGCCCTTCAAGGAGCCTCATCGTGACCCTCAAAGAACAAATCACCGAAGACATGAAAACCGCCATGCGCGCCAAGGACAGCGAGCGCCTGGGCACCATCCGCCTGCTGCTGTCGGCGATCAAGCAAAAGGAAATCGATGAGCGCGTGGTGGTCGATGACGTGATGGCCGTGGCCATCGTGGACAAGCTCATCAAGCAGCGCAAGGACTCAATTGAAGCGTTTGAAAAAGCCGATCGCAAGGATCTGGCCGACAAGGAAAAGGCCGAGATGCTGGTGCTGCAGGCCTACCTGCCCGCCCGCCTGAGTGCCGAAGAAGTCAGCGCCGAAGTCAAAACCATCGTGGCTGCGCTGGCCGCCGATCTGGGCCGCGCCGTCACGCCCGCCGACATGGGCAAAGTCATGGGCGCGGTGAAAACCCAGCTCGCGGGCAAGGCCGACATGGGCCAGGTTTCCGCCGCCGTGAAGGCCGCGCTGGCGGGCTAAAACTCAGGAACCGGCCACCTTCATCCGGTTCACCAGAATCGAACCGACGGTTTTTGCGCCGTAGTTGTAGGTGTCAGCGCCCACGGCGGTGATGCCCAGCAGCATGTCTTTCAGATTCCCGGCAATCGTGATTTCCTCCACCGGAAACGCGATTTCGCCGTTTTCCACCCAGTAGCCGGACGCGCCGCGTGAATAGTCGCCGGTCACGTAGTTCACGCCCTGGCCCATCAGCTCGGTGACGAACAGCCCCGTGCCCAGCTTGCGCAGCATGGCGTCCAGATCGTCGCCCGCCTTGGTTTTGCGGCTGGTCAGCGTCAGGTTGTGCGAGCCGCCCGCGTTGCCTGTGGTGCGCATACCCAGCTTGCGCGCTGAATAGGTGCTCAAAAAGTAACCCTGCACGCGCCCGGCCTCGACGACTTGGCGGGCGCTGGTCTTCACGCCCTCGTCGTCAAACGGCGCGCTGCCTTTGCCTTTGAGCACAAACGGGTCTTCGTGAATGTCGATGTGCTTGGGAAACGCCATCTTGCCCAGGCTGTCCAGCAAAAACGTGCTCTTGCGGTACAGCGCGCCGCCGCTCACGGCCTGCACAAAGCCGCCCAGCAGCCCCGCCGCCAGCGGTGACTCGAACAGCACCGGGCATTCGGTCGTCGGGATCTTGCGGCCCTTCAGGCGCGCCAGCGCCCGTTCAGCGGCATAGCGGCCCACGGCTTCGGGCGAGGCCAGCTCGGCGGCGTCGCGCATCGAGCTGTACCACGCGTCGCGCTGCATGTTTTTACCCTTGCCCGCAATCGGCGCGACCGAAATGCTGTGGCGCGAGCTGGCGTAGCCGCCCCGGAAACCCGTGGTGTGCGCGGTGAAAAAATGGCTTTGCTGCGCCGACACGCCCGCGCCTTCGCTGTTCGTAATCAAGCGGCTTGTGCTCAACGCTGCGGCTTCGCACTGCAGCGCCAGCCGGGCCGCGTCCTCGGACGTGACGGCCCACGGGTGAAACAAATCGAGCGCCGGGTAGTCGCGGGCAATGTCCTGCTCGTCGGGCAGGCCGGAAGTCTCGTCTTCGGCGGTGAAACGGGCGATGTCGTAAGCGGCCTGCACCGTTTGCGCAATCGCCGCTTTGGAAAAATCGCTGGTGGCCGCATTGCCGCGCTTTTTGCCGACATAGACGGTGATGCCCAGCGACTTGTCGCGGTTGCGCTCGACCGATTCGAGTTCGCCCTTGCGCACGCTGACCGACAGGCCGCAGCCTTCGGACGCTTCGGCGGCGGCGTCGGTCGCGCCCAGCTTTTTGGCGTGGCCCAGCGCGGTATCGACCAGGTCTTCAAAAAAGTCGCGGTGGTAGCTGAAACCGGCTTCGGGCTGGCTGGTTTTGGCGCTGGAAGCGGTGCGGGACGAACGGGAAGGAGATTTTTGGGTCATAGTGGCTATGATACTGACCTCCCGTTCATGGCAATGGAATCCGCCCAAAAGCCGCAGCGCGCCGCCCGCCGGACGGCCCGCATTTTCCGCGCCGTGAACACTGCCCGCCCCCTTTAACCGAAGCGCAACGCTGGCACCTGAGCCAGCGCCCTTCACGCCCCCGCCCGAACCGGCGGGGCTTGCCCGAAAATACACCCCATGAACAACAAAACCCCCAAGCCGATCAAAGGCTACTGGTCCAATGGCCGCTTCGTCAAACCCGAAGAAATCGCCCTCGAAGAAGTCGGCCCGCCGAGCAAAACCCAGCTCAAGGCCGAAGCCGACGAAAAGCAGGCGCTGGGCGAAGCCCTGTTAACCCTGCGCGCCGACCTGATCGCCCGGCTTGATCTGCCCAACAAGCTGCTCGACGCGCTGAAAGAAGCCAAGCGCATCACCCACTTTGAAGGCCGCCGCCGCCAGATGCAGTTCATCGGCAAGCTGATGCGCCCGCTGGACATGGAGCCGATCCGCGCCGCCATTGACGAACAGGCCAACGGTTCGGCCGACCTGACG
>CAIYKK010000288.1 GCA_903926695.1 uncultured Burkholderiales bacterium | reverse complement strand
GGGTATTGCGAGCGCTGCCAGTGCGTCGGGCTGATGGCTGCGTCGGCGGCTTCCAGACTGAGTAGCTGGGTGGCGTTGCGCACACGCACGCGGCAGTTGTCATCAAAGGTGGCGGGAAACTCGGGATCAAAATGCATGTCCGAGCCGTGCGAGCGGTAATAAAACTCCAGATACAGCACGATCCGGGCGTCCGGGAAAACGTCTTTGAGAAACAGCGCCTCGCCCCAGCCGGGATGGGCGCAAATCACGTCGGGAATGAAACCCTTGCTTTTTAAATCCAGCGCGGCCCGCGCCACCGCCTGACCGCGCCGCACCGACGACTCGGTGCTGCGCAGGTAGTGGTGACTGGCGGCGCTGGCACCTTGCGGCGAAGGGTAGGCGCACAGATGCAGGCGCGGATGCAGGCCCTGAGCGCGGTGGATATTGGCCTTGTCGCCGATGGCGACGACTTCGTTGCCGGGGTCGCTGGCCAGCGCAGGGGCCAAATGCCGGTACTGGCCGGGAAAATTTTGATGGACAAAAAGAATGCGCACGGTAAAAAAACTCCCTGTTATTGACAGAGTGCTTGTGCATCAACCCACTCAGATTGGCATCCATCCAGGCCCAAAACCGCTACGGGTCAGGCCGGATGGCCCTCTGCCACCCCGGTCAGTGTAATCTCTGCGGCACCCGATTCCGTCTCGACGAAGTCCTTGGAAAAGATGACCTCCGGCTCGCCGTTGATCGTCACCATCTCGGGTATCAGATCGCCGCCGCAGGTCGTCAGCTCGGGCGGCAGGGTGTCGGCGCCATTGGCTTCAACGCTGTCGATGACAGGCTGAAAAGAGAAAACTTCCGGGAACTGAAACACAAAAGTACCGCCATCCGTCAAGACAACGGGATCGACCAGCAAAATCGGCACGCCGATGCAGATGGTCGGCTCAAGCATGTCAATCGCAGGCTCAACAGCCGATACATCCACCGTTTCATCGCCTGTTGACGTACTTTCAACTGGCGCGTCAATGCCAACGGCGTTGAGTTCGGTGTCTTGCGATTCCTTGGCCGAAATCACTTCCGGCTCGCCGTTGAGCTCTACCGTTTTTGGCGCGGGATAACCTTCACACACCTGGACTTGGGGCACCTCGATACTGGCATCGGTTGAGTTGCTGTCAGTGCCATCGACAGGCGGCTGAGCAACAAAAACTTCCGGGAAGGTGAGTTCAAAAAGGCCGCCGTCCGTCAAAACAAACCCATCATCGATAAAAACCGGCATCCCGATGCACACCAAAGGCTCCAGCGTGTCCACCTGGGGATCAATTTGAATCCCGGTTTCCATAAACGGGGCGTCCACTGCATCGTCCGCTGGTGCGTCATGGGATGCATCTGCAATGGCGGTGTCTGCAATCGGCGCATCCACTACAGGCTCCGCGTCCACGGGTATCTCGATGACGGCCATGTCCACCTCGGGGGCGACAAGGTCTCCATCGTGCGAGTCAGTGGAGGCAATCACCTCCGGCTCGCCGGTAAGTGTCACGGTTTCGAGTAACCCGGCGCTAGCATCAACATCACCGGCGCCTGCGGTGTCAACAAGGATAGGCTCGACCTCAATTTGCGGCGCATCGACCCCAAGCCAGCCTGTGAACAAAATCGGAGGGTCAATAAAGATCGCATGCACCCGGATCTCGGGCGCGATTTGCATCTCAACCCCAGACTCAGCCGTCAATGCAGCGACCCGCTGACCAGCAGCGGCCCCATCCGTTGAAGCAGTGTCTTCAACTTCTGCCGCTGAATCCTGCTCGATGGCAGGGGCTTGAAAAGCCTGCGTTTCAAGCTCACTCAAAATATGTAGCAAATTGACATCCGCGCCATCCGTAGCGCCGACCACCAAAGGCTGGCTCACGCCGACAAGTTCGCCATGCGCGTTATCAAGATAATTAAAACCCTGATCAGCATTAATATTCAAGCCGGTCACGGTTTGATTTTCAAAATCAAATGAATTTGTCGAAGTTGTTTTCATATTATTTCCTATTTAAAAAATTATTTTACAGCGATCACCCGTCACACCAGACAATAAAAGCTATCAAAAGCTATCAAAAGCTATACGCTGGCATCCAGCCAACAGCGTGTTTTCCAAAAATACTTTGAATTTCAGGCACTATTTCACAATGCACGCCACATAAAAATAATCAATTTAATCACTCACCATCAAATTTAATTATCAATATCATTTTGGGTGTCAATTTTCGATGTCCTGCTGGGGGCGGGAGCGGTTGAACGCTGGCACGCAAATTTGCCGAACTTTTTCGCCTCCACTTGCGCCATGACAATGGGCAATGATCGGTTTCTGCTCGGGCGGCGTGCAGCGCCGGGCCGCTTCTCTAAAATGAAACGTTTTTTTACACGGCACGAGGAGCCTATGAACACCCCCCTTTCCCCCGCCGAGCTGGCCCTGCGCGACGCCGCCCGCGACTACCACCGCCTGCCCACACGCGGCAAAATTTCCGTCAACGCCACCAAGCCGCTGTCGAACCAGCGCGACCTGTCCCTGGCCTATTCGCCCGGCGTGGCCTATCCCTGCCTCGATATCGAAGCCGATCCGTCGCTGGCCGCTGACTACACCTCGCGCGGCAATCTGGTCGGCGTCATCACCAACGGCACCGCCGTGCTGGGTCTGGGCAACATCGGCCCGCTGGCCTCCAAGCCGGTCATGGAAGGCAAAGGCTGCCTGTTCAAGAAATTTGCCGGTATCGACGTGTTCGACATCGAACTGGCCGAAAACGACCCCGACAAGCTGGTCGAAATCATCGCCGCGATGGAGCCGACGCTGGGCGGCGTGAACCTCGAAGACATCAAAGCGCCCGAGTGCTTCTACATCGAAAAAAAGCTGCGCGAGCGCATGAAGATTCCGGTCTTTCACGACGACCAGCACGGCACGGCCATCATTTCGTCAGCCGCGCTGCTCAACGGGCTGGAGCTGGTCAACAAGCCGATTGACAGCGTGCGCCTGGCCGTCTCCGGCGCGGGCGCGGCGGCGCTGGCCTGTCTGGACGTGATGGTCGGCCTGGGCGTGCGGCGCGAAAACGTCTATGTCTGCGACTCCAAAGGCGTGATTTACGAAGGCCGCCCCGGTGGTTTTGACGAATCCAAAGCGCGTTTTGCGCAGAACACCAAATGGCGCACGCTGGCCGATGTGGTCAACGGCGCGGACGTATTTTTGGGCTGCTCGGCGCCCGGCGTTCTGACACAAGACATGGTCAAAACGATGGCGCGCAGCCCCATCATTTTGGCGCTGGCCAACCCCGAGCCGGAAATCCGCCCCGAGCTGGCCAAAGCCGTGCGGCCCGACTGCATCATCGCCACAGGCCGCTCGGACTACCCGAATCAGGTCAACAACGTGCTGTGTTTTCCGTACATTTTCCGGGGCGCGCTGGACTGCGGCGCAACCAAAATCACCGAGGCCATGAAGCTGGCCTGCGTGCGCGAAATCGCCCATCTGGCCAAGGCCGACATCAGCGAAGAAGTGGCGCGGGCCTACGCCGGTCAAGAGTTGTCTTTCGGCCCCGATTATTTGATCCCGACGCCGTTTGACTCGCGCCTGATTTTGCGCATTGCCCCAGCGGTCGCCAAAGCGGCAGAAGAATCCGGCGTCGCCACCCGCCCAATTCAGGACATGGAAGCGTATCGCCAAAGCCTGTCGCGCTTTGTTTATTCGACCGGCATGCTGATGCGCCCGGTGTTCGGCGCGGCCCGCATGGCCACGGCCAAACGCGTCGCCTACGCCGAGGGCGAAGACGAGCGCGTGCTGCGCGCCGCCCAGCTGGTGCTCGACGACGGCATCGCCACGCCGATTCTGATTGGCCGTCCGGCGGTGATCGAGGCGCGGATTTTGAAAGCCGGTCTGCGCATGCGTCTGGGCCACGACGTGGAATGCGTGAATCCCGAGGACGATTCGCGCTTTCGCCAGTATTGGGAAACCTACCACCGCCTGCTCGGGCGCGACGGCGTCAGCCCCGAAGCGGCCAAAGCGGCGGTGCGCCGCTCAACCACGACGATTGCCGCGCTGATGGTCGAACTCGGCGACGCCGACGCCATGCTATGCGGCCTGCACGGGCGTTTTGATGTGCATCTGGGGCATTTGCGCGACATCATCGGCATGAAGCCGGGCGCGCCGGTGTTTGCCACGCTGAACGCGCTGATGCTGCAAAAGCACACCATCTTCATCGCCGACACCTTCGTCAACGAAGACCCGAGCGCCGAACAATTGGCGGGCATTGCGCTGATGGCGGCGGAAGAAGTGCGCCGCTTTGGCCTGCCGCCCAAGGTGGCCTTTTTGTCGCATTCCAACTACGGCTCGTCGCGCAGCGCTTCGGCGCTGAAGATGCGGCGCGCGCGCGAGCTGTTCGCCAAGATGGCGCCCGATGTGGAATGCGACGGCGAAATGCACGGCGACGCGGCCCTGTCGGAAGACATCCGCCGCAACCTGCTGATGGACACCACGCTGACCGGCGAGGCCAACATCCTGATCTGCCCAAACCTGGACTCGGCCAACATCCTGTTCAACGTGCTCAAGGTCACCGGCGGCGAAGGCGTGACGGTGGGGCCGATTCTGCTGGGCGCGGCGGCCACGGCGCACATTCTGACGCCGTCGGCCACCGTGCGCCGGGTGCTGAACATGACTGCGCTGGCCGTGGCCAACGCCAGCGCCGTGCGCTGAAAAGCCATCCGCTGCTGCGGCCTCAAGCCGCAATGGCCTCTCGCACCGCGCTGAGCTGGCGGCGCGAGACGGTCAGCAGCTCGTCCAGACCTTCGAGCCGCACGGCCCAGCCTTCGCCCTCTTCGGCGTCGAAATGCTTTTCGAGGGCGCGAACGGCGCGCCGGGCAATCAGCGCGTTGCGGTGAATGCGCATGAACCGGCCCGCGTACAGCGCTTCCAGCTCGTTCAGCGAGCCGTCCAGAATGTAGCTGCGCCGGGCCGTTCGCACGGTGATGTATTTGAGTTCGGCCTTGAAATACAGCACTTCGGCCAACGGCACGCGCTCGGTGCGGCCACGTTCCTGAATCAAGAGGGTTTCTTCCAGCTTGGGCACCGGGCGCGTCGGCTGGGTCAATTGCAGGCGCTCGATTTTTTGCAGCGCCTGCTGCAGCCGCTGCAGCCGCACCGGCTTGGTCAAATAATCCACCGCTTCCAGTTCAAACGCCTGCACGGCATGTTCGGCATGCGCCGTCACAAACACCACGGCGGGCGGGTTCGGCAAGGCAGCGATGCGGGCCGCCAGCCCCAGGCCGTCGGTGCCGGGCATGTGAATGTCGAGCAGCACCGCGTCAAACGCCTGGTGCTGCAGCGCGTGCATGGCCTGCACCGCGTCGCCCGCTTCGCCGCCCACGCGGGCGGCGGGCGCGCTGCAGTCGCCCAGCAAGGTGCGCAGGCGCGCTCTAGCCAGCGCTTCGTCATCGACCACCAGAATATTGAGCTGCTTCACGCGGGAATCTCCAGCCTGACTTGAAATAAACCGTTTTTAAACACCGCCCGGAACTGCGCCTGCACGTCGTGCAGCAAAAACAAGCGCTCACGCACATTGGCCAGCGCCAGCCCGTTGCCGGTTTTGCCCGCTCCGGCGGGCGCGGAATTGGTGACTTTGATGACCACCATGCTGCCGCGCCTGAGCGTGGTGATTTTGATCTGCGCGCCGCTGGCGCTGGGCTCGACGCCGTGCAGCACGGCGTTTTCCACCAGCGGCTGCAGCAGCATGGGCGGCAGCCGGGCCTCGGCGGCGCTGGCGTCCAGATTCCACTGCACGCGCAGCCGCTGGCCAAAGCGGATTTGTTCGATGGCCAAATAACGCTGGGCGAGTTCGATTTCC
>CAIYKK010000287.1 GCA_903926695.1 uncultured Burkholderiales bacterium | reverse complement strand
TCCAGAACGCCGCGATGCAGCGCGCCACATCCGCGCTGGCACGCTGCAGCAACCACGACTTCCACAGAATGATCACCCAACTGCCGACCGACATACTCAGCAACAGCAACGCCACGGCCTTGCTGACCCCATCGCCCTGCCAAAACAACTGGATTACGTTCATTTCAGCTGCAGCACATCAAACATGTCGAACAGACCGGTCTTGCGACCGGCCAGAAAGCAGGCCGCGCGCAAGCTGCCCTGCGCATAGGTGGCGCGACTGGATGACTTGTGGCTGATTTCAATGCGTTCGCCGGTTCCGGCAAACAGCACGGTATGGTCGCCCACAATATCGCCGCCGCGGATGGTGGCGAAACCAATGGAGGAGGGATCGCGTTCACCCGTGACCCCCTCGCGGGCATAGACCGCACAGGCCTTCAGGTCCCGCCCCAGGGCGCCGGCGATCACCTCGCCCATTTTCAGCGCGGTGCCCGAAGGTGCATCGACCTTGTGGCGATGGTGCGCTTCGATGATTTCGATGTCGTAGCCGGTGGCCAGCGCCTTGGCCGCCATTTCCAGCAGCTTGAGCGTGACGTTGACGCCCACGCTCATGTTCGGCGCCATGACGATGGCGATGTCTTTGGCGGCAGCGGCGATTTCAGCCTTTTGCGCGTCGGTGAAGCCGGTCGTGCCAATCACCAGATTCACGCCCAGTTCGCGGCAGACGCCTAGGTGCGCCAGCGTGCCTTCGGGCCGGGTGAAGTCGATCAGTACGCGGGAGTTTTTCAGCCCTTCGCGCAGGTCAGACGCAATCAGCACGCCGCTGGCGCGGCCAGAAAAAGCGCTGGCATCCAAACCCACAGCCGGGCTGGCGGCGATATCGAGCGCGCCGGTCAGCAGACAGTCGCCGCTGGCGTTGACCGCCTCGATCAGCATCTGGCCCATGCGGCCACTGGCGCCAGCAATGGCAATGCGAAGGGGTTCAGGCGTCATGGTCACGCTCATTGTTGGCGGCTTTCAAGCGGTGGATAAACGGTGGCAGGCGCATCGGCGGGCGCGCTGGTGGTGTCGGGCGACGGCTCGGGTTTGGATGAGAAAATGGATGGCTTTTCAGCCGCCTTGAGCTGCGCTTCAGTCGCTTCGAGCGGCGGCACGGCGCCTAGCTTGCGCTTGTTTGATAGTTTGGAGATGAATTCGGCTTCGCTGGGCATGGCGTCGCCCGCAAAGCGCTCCAACAGCTCGTCCTTGAAGAACAAGGTGTACTTAAACGACTGGGACTCGACGCCCTGGCGCTTCAGAGTGAACACATAATCCCAGCGGTTAGCATGGAACAGGCTGGCCATCAGCGGCGTGCCGAGCACAGTCTTGACCTGCTCGCGCGTCATGCCGGCCTGCAACTGCTCGACCTGCTCTTTGGAGATGAAGTTGCCCTGAATGACATCAATCTTGTAAGGCGTGATCCAGTTGACGGGATTGGCGACGCTGGTGCTCAGGCTAGGGCTGCTGCAGGCGCCCACCAATGCGCAGGCCATGACGATAAGGGCTTTTTGAACACCGTAGTGAGGGTTTGCAAGCATGGCGGGCATAGTAGAAGGTGTAGCGATATGATTGATCATTGTAGCGGCTGGGTGCTTCCCGGCCCCGTTGTCAGGCTGCACGGGGTCGCCTGCCGTTTTCCCCAGAGAGATTTCCATGAGTAATATTGAAGAGCTGAAAAGCACCGGCCTGAAGGCCACCTTACCGCGCCTGAAGATACTGGAGATTTTTCAGATCGGCAAACAGCGCCACATGACGGCCGAAGACGTGTTCCGGGTGCTGCTGGAAGAGCGCTCCGACATTGGTTTGGCCACGGTGTACCGGGTGCTGACGCAGTTCGAGCAGGCCGGGCTGCTCAACCGCAGCAATTTCGAGTCCGGCAAGGCGGTTTATGAAATCAATGAAGGCAAGCACCACGATCACCTGGTGTGCCTGGACTGTGGCAAGGTCGAGGAGTTTTACGATCCAGAGATTGAAAAGCGCCAGCAGGCCGTTGCCCAGCTCAAGGGTTTTGTCATCGCCGACCACGCCTTGTCGATTTACGCCAACTGCACCAAAGAAAACTGCGTCCACCGGGGAACGGCGCCTGCGCACCCCCATCACAGCCACCAGAACTGAGTCGGCTGGGAGAAAAAATCAGTCGTCCTGCTCCATCGCCCGGCGGTGGCGCTCGACAAATTCCTGATAAGTATTGATGCCGCGCAACTGCAAAATCGCATTGCGCACAGCGGCCTCGACCAGCACGGCGATATTGCGCCCGGCCTCGACCTGAATGATGACCTTGCGCACCGGCACGCCCAGCACGTCCTGGGTCAGCGGCTCGTAGGGAATGCGCTCGTAGTCACGCTCCAGCGTTTCGCGGCGCACCAAGTGAACAATCATTTTCACGCGCATCTTGCGGCGCACCGCCGTCTCGCCAAAAATCGCCTTGATGTCGAGCAGGCCGATGCCGCGCACTTCGAGCAGATTTTGCAGCAGTTCGGGGCAGCGCCCCTCGATGGCGGTCTGGTTGATGCGGTACAGGTCCACCGCATCGTCGGCCACCAAGCCGTGGCCGCGTGAAATCAGCTCCAGCCCGAGTTCGCTTTTGCCCAGGCCGGATTCGCCGGTAATGATGACACCCAGGCCCAGAATGTCCATGAACACGCCGTGCATCGACGTGCGTTCGGCAAAATGCCGCGACAAATAAGCGCGCAACACATCAATGACAAAGGCCGCCGACTCCGGCGTGGAAAACATCGGCAGCTGGGCACGCTCGCACATCGACAGCAGCGTGTCGGGCGCGACCTGGTCGTCGGCCACGACCAGCACCGGCGGCTCCAGCGTGATGATGCGCGAGATGCGCCGGGCGCCATCTTCGCGGCTGACGTTGGTCAGATAGGCGACTTCGCGCTCGCCCAGAATCTGCACCCGGTAGGGATGGATGTAGTTGAGGTAGCCGACCAGATCGGCGCCCGAGCGGGCGGCGCGCACGGCCACCTCGTCAAAGCGCCGCTCTGAGGCCCCCAGGCCCGCGACCCATTCCCATTTCAGGGCCGCACGATGATCTTCAAATAAAACGTCAGCGCTGACGACGGTAGGTTTCATGCGGCCTGTGGTTCGAGGCAAGACGCCGGGCGGGCGTCTCAGGTCTTAGGAATTGGCTTCGTGGGCGGAGCGCCAGGAAGCGATCAGGTGATGCAGGGCCGCTGCATCGGTGCTGGTTTTGAGCTGCTCGCGCAGGGCGCTGTCGCTGAGCAGCTCGGCGATTTCGGAGAGGATTTCCAGGTGCTTTTGCGTGGCAGCCTCGGGCACCAGCAAAAAGACCAGCAGGCTGACGGCCTGCTCATCAGGCGCATCAAAACCGATAGGCGACTGCAGCTGGAAAACCGCCGCCATCGGCGACTTGAGACCCTTGATGCGGCCGTGCGGAATGGCCACGCCATGACCGAGCCCGGTGGAGCCCAGGCGCTCACGGGCGAACAGGCTGTCGGTGATCAGGGCACGGTTGAGGCCGTGAAGATTTTCAAACAAGAGCCCGGCTTCTTCAAACGCACGTTTCTTGCTCGTCGATTCAACACAGACAAGGACTTGGGAGGGGGGCAGAATTTGCGCAAGACGGTTCATAACAATCTTTAAGTCGCCGAATTATGCACTTTACATGAGGTTGAATAAGAAAGAGGCAGAAAAAAGCCGTTTGTCATTGCAAACGGCTTTTGTGCGTTACTTGCGCAAGTGCCCGGATGCGACCCTGAAACCGAAGCCGCAGCACCGGACTGCCGCAAAGAAGCGGGGTTAGCCAGCGGAAGGTTAGGCGTCTTCCCGTTTGGTGCTCACATGGCCGTGATCCTGCACCTTGGTCTTGTAGCGGCCCACCTGGCGGTCCAGCTTGTCGGTCAGCTCATCGACGGCGGCGTACAAATCGGAATGAGAGCTTTCGGCAAACAGATCGCGCCCTTTGACATGCAGATTGCACTCAGCGCGCTGGCGCAGTTCCTTTTCTTTCATGTTGTCCACGGTCAACAGAACCCGCACATCCACAACCTGGTCGAAATGCCGGGTGATGCGATCGAGCTTGCTCGTCACATAGCCGCGCAGTGCGGGGGTGACTTCAAGATGGTGACCGCTGATCGTCAAGTTCATACAAAGACTCCTCTTCCACTAATTGGAACTGGGTTGAAAACACCGCCTTCACCTTGGGGGATGAAGCGGCAGACGGGACACTCTGTTGGCTTTACTATGCCCCCGAAATCACACAATTGCAAGGTGTCACGGTAACAATTTCGAGAACTTTTTCATAAAACTGTCAAAGTTTAAGGTTACCTTATTCAAAGTATAAGAACGTCATTTTTAACAAACACCGCTCATCAATAGCTATTTGTCGGCTTTTATCCGCATTGTTTCATTACTTAACGAATCTGGCGCTGGTTATTTGATGTAACACAATGGGCCGCAGGCGGGCCGGGCGGCGGCAGCTGGCGGCACCTGGAAGCGCCGGCCCTGTGATAGGCGAAAGCAGGTCGCAATGCCATAATCGCGGCTTCTTGAATTACGGAGAAATCCTTGGAAAGCAGCCCCAGTTGGCCGCTTTCAACGCCGCAGACTTGATGCACGATGGTGTCAAGCGCGGGTTGAAAGCGATGCCTCATCCACACAACCCGCTCCTGCGCCAAGGCCCGTATTTGCGCCTTGCGCAAGGCCTTGGCAACCCCATCCGCTGTCCGTCATGCTCAATATTTTTACGCTCGCCAATGGCCGGCTGTTCCAGGAAGAAATCGAATCCCTGGAAGAGCTGTCCAAATTCCAGCCGATCTGGGTCGATCTGGAGTCCCCCACCCTCGAAGAAAAACGCTGGATCAAGCAGTATTACGGCCTGTCCATTCCCGAAGATGCGATGGACGAGGACATCGAGGAGTCCGCCCGCTTTTACGAGGAAGACAACGGCGAGTTGCACATCCGCTCGGACTTTTTGATTGCCGACAACATCGAGCCGCGCACGGTGCGGGTGGCGTTTATCCTCAATCAGGTCAACGACGACCTGAAAAGCAAGGGCGTTTTGTTTTCCATCCACGATGAGGATGTGCCGGTGTTCCGGCTGCTGCGCATGCGCGCACGCCGTGCTCCCGGCCTGATCGAGGACGCCAAGGAAGTGCTGCTCAAGCTGTTCGATGCCGACGCCGAATATTCGGCCGACACGCTCGAAGGCATTTATGTCGAACTGGAAAAGGTCAGCACCAAGGTGCTTTCGGGCGACATGACCGATGCCTTGGCCAGCGAAGTGCTGGGCGCCATTGCGCACCACGAAGATTTGAACGGGCGCATTCGGCGCAACATGATGGACACGCGCCGCGCCCTGAGCTTCATGATGCGCAGCAAGATGCTCAATGCCGAGCAGTTCGAGGATGCGCGCCAGATTCTGCGTGACATCGATTCGCTGGACTCGCACACGGCGTTTTTGTTCGACAAGATTAACTTTTTGATGGATGCGACGGTTGGTTTCATCAACATCAACCAGAACAAGATCATCAAGATTTTTTCGGTGGCCAGCGTCGCGCTGCTGCCGCCCACCTTGATTGCCAGCGTCTATGGCATGAACCTGAAGTTCCCGGAGCTGGAGTTTCTGGGCGCTTGGAACTACCCCTACACGGTCAGCCTGATGATTGCCAGCGCGTTAGTGCCGATGTGGTATTTCAGAAAGCGCGGCTGGCTGCAGTAAACCTTGTGTCCCATCCGGCAAACCGTTTCAGGTTTCAGGTTTGGGCCGGGAGGGACAGCAGCAGCCGCTCGATGATCAGGTGCGCATAGCGGCTGGCCACTTCGTCCACAAAGCGCGGGAAATCGACATGGGCGCTGTCATCGGCCCGGTCGGAAATGGTGCGCACGGCGGCAAATGGCACGCCGTAATCCAGACAAACCTGGGCGACGGCGGCGCCTTCCATTTCAACAGCCAGCACCTCGTGGCCCGCGCCATTCAACGAATCCTTGAGCAGGCGCGACTCCCCGGCGCCGCAGACAAACCGGTCGCCGCTGGCGATCAGGCCGTGATGCACCCGAGCCAGGGGAAAGCGCAGGGTGGCGCAGCACGCCTGCCCGGTTTTGACGTCAGCGGCAACAGCATGCTCGTATTTATCAGCGTCGGCACCGTGCTTGCGCCCGACACCAGCTCGCTGCCCAAGCGCCAGCAGGGCCGCGCTGGCGGCGTTCAACAGCAGCGCGGTCAGGGCCGCATCGCCGTCAAAGCGGGTTTTACCGTACAGCGGCACCTCGTAGCGGGAAAACAGCGGCGAGGCGTCCATGTCGTGCTGCAGAAAATGGCTGGCGACCACCACGTCGCCGACATTGACCGCCGCACCCAGCCCGCCCGCCACGCCGGTAAAGACGATGCGCGCCACGCCAAAGCGCTCGATCAGCGCCGTCGCCGTCGTGGCCGCCGCCACCTTGCCGATTTTTGACAGCGCCAGCACGACGCGCTGGCCGTGCAGGCTGCCGAGCCAGAAGTCGCGCCCCGCGTGGCGGACTTTGCGCGGCTGCTCAAGCAGCTCCATAAGACCGCGCTGCTCGGGCAGGAGGGCGCTGAGGATGGCGGTGGGTTTGGCGGTGTCTGAGGTGAAGGTCATGGGCAGGATTTTGCCCAGCTCCGCTCCGATTACTGCCGAACCAGCCGCATATATTTCAGAGGACTGCGAATACCGTGGTAGATAAGGCCTGTTTGAAAATCAACGAGCCAGACCGAGGAAGACCAATACCAGCCCAACCCCGTGGCGGGAAAGACCGCGTTGTCTATGGCTGGATTGGTTTTGCTTCTGTCGAGAATACTGTTGAGCTCTTTGACGTTGGGCAGATGCCAGCCCGCCTGATTTTGAACATGTTTCTGCCCCGTATCAAAATCGAAACCCGTTGCTGTTCCGGTGCAGGTGCTCCCGCTCCAGGATTGCCCTTCACTGCAACGCCGCCAGATCAGACTGGTCTCGTTGTCAATCACCTCCGAGCCATCGGCGCTGTAGCTAAAGCGGCCCTGTGCCATAGCGGTGCTGCTCAGCAAAATGCAGAGGGCAGCCACTAGCGCGTGGCTGATTTTTTGGGTAACTGTCATGATTTTTCCCCTTTAAAACTTAAAACTACTACGCGGCACACAGCATCGACTAGCGAACCAACCGCACGTAAAAAAAGTTCAGACTGCAAGCTGCCGTGTTGACCATTCCATCGCGGAAATCAATGTTCCAGACGCTGCAGCCAGCCCCCGCCTCCCGAGAGGCAGTCCAATAAGCACCAAACCCCACCATAGTGTTGGGAAACCACTTGGTATCTATCGTGGGGCCGGGCATATCAACGCCGTAATCCACCAGGCTTTGCAGCTCATTGACTGTCGGCAAGCGCCAGTCGGTATAGCCGCACAGCTTGGTGGCGTTGACAGCAGCAGGATAAGCACCAACATCGCCAGCACTGTCGCCGCCATAACTGGCGTAAGTATTTGTATTGGCACGCAAACCGTTGGTGGTCTTTCCTTCCCAAGTCAGGCCGGTGATGTTGTCTTTGACGCATTCGGTTTTGGCGTAGTGGCCTACGGTGTTGTAGCTAAAGCCCAGCTTGCCATCGCGGCCATCAGGGCT
Organism: uncultured Burkholderiales bacterium; assembly: GCA_903926695.1. Lineage (GTDB taxonomy): Bacteria > Pseudomonadota > Gammaproteobacteria > Burkholderiales > Burkholderiaceae_C > Polaromonas. The sequence continues at coordinate 4,436 of CAIYKK010000287.1, read as the reverse complement.
GGTCACATCGAGCCCGGTCATTCCGTCTTGCTTGCTGTTGAAAGCGATGGCAGCCGCACTGGTGCAGTTGGCCAACGTAAAGCCTGCGGTGTAGCACTGACTGGCGCTCATGCCGGTGTCGGGGAGCTTTCCGGAAACCTGCACCGTCCAGCCTTTGCGCAGCACCTGGCCACCTTCAGCCGCTTTGACCACCCCTGACAAGGACTCGGCCACAGCGCCCGCCTGGTGTTTAAAGCTGCAGGCAAAGGTGCGCAGCGTGTTGCTGGGCGTGCCGGTTTCCATCTTGGTGGCTTCGCATTTGTCCACTGCAAAACTCATGGCCGCGTCAGCCAGCAGATTCACACCCTCGACTTTGAAAGTGACGGTTTCGCCAAACTTGACGGTGCCCGAATTGGTCGTGCTCGGCGAAGTCCAGCTCACGCTGGTGACGTTGCTGTTGACCGTGACAGAGGCTATGCCTACCAACTGGGTCTCTGAGCGGATTTCGAGATGTTGCGCACCGATCTGGTTGAACTGGCAGGCCACTTTAAAACCGCCCGCGCTCATGTGCGTCGGGGTTTGGCACGACGCTTGGGTGTCGTCCGGCACCGTCACGCGCAGGCCGCTGGTGGGTAAATGGCTTCCAGCAATGTCCAGCGTCGTCGAAACAGTGCGGACAATGCCCCCGGACGGCGCGCCCGTTATGAAAAGCGTTGGTGCTGGCCTGGAGTCGCCGCCACCGCAGGCAGTCAGCAACCCTGCCAGCGGTGCCAGGAGGCTCCAGCGAAAATCAAAATTTTTGTCAAGGGGCATGTTGGCTTCTCCAGTGCGTCAAATAGATGAATAAATGTTATTTTTGAAACATATTATGCGTGTCACCACGATTCATCTGCGCAAAGAAAAACGGCCCAAGCAAGCTTGAGCCGTGAACAATATCTCGAAAACCCTGACAAGTTTGTGCGACGGCCTTGATGCCGAACGCCAGCCCGCCTTACTTCTTCTCGCGCAGCTCGCGGCGCAAAATCTTGCCCACGGGCGACTTGGGCAGCTCGGCGCGGAACTCCACCACGCGAGGCTGCTTGTAGCCGGTCAAGTTTTCCTTGCAGAAGGCGCGCACCTGCGCTTCAGTCAGTTCGGGGTTTTTTTTCACGATCACCAGCTTGACGGCCTCGCCGGTTTTTTCGTCGGGCACGCCCACGCAGGCGCATTCGTGGACGCCGTCCATCTTGCTCACCACATCTTCAACTTCGTTCGGATAGACGTTAAAGCCGCTGACCAGCACCATGTCTTTTTTGCGGTCCACGATGCGGAAAAAGCCCTTTTCGTCCATCACGCCGATGTCGCCGGTTTTGAGGTAGCCGTCCACCGTCATCACTTTGGTGGTCTCGTCCGGGCGCTGCCAGTAGCCCGCCATGAGCTGCGGCCCCTTGATGGCGATTTCGCCCGGCTGGCCGACCGGCACTTCGCGGCCCTCGTCGTCGAGCAGCTTGAACCAGGTGCTCGACAGCGGCAGGCCTATGCTGCCGGTGTAGGCTTTGCTATCAGTCGGGTTGCAACTCGCCGAGGGCGAGGTTTCCGACAGGCCGTAGCCTTCGCAAATGGCGCAGCCGGTTTTTTCCAGCCACTGCTGGGCCACGGCGCTTTGCACGGCGGAGCCGCCGCCGACGGAGATTTTCAGTTCGGACCAGTCCACTTTGTTGAAATCCGCGTGGCGCGCCAGCCCGTTAAACAGCGTGTTGACCGCCGGAAAAATGTGAACTTTGTGCCGCGTCAGCTCCTTGAGCACAGCGGCAATGTCGCGCGGATTGGGAATGAGGATGTTTTTGCCCCCGGTGCGCATGCCCAGCATCATGTTGATGGTGAAGGCAAAGACGTGGTACAGCGGCAGCGCGCAGACAAACACCGGCTGCGTTCCGGTTGCCAGCTTGTCCATCGCCGGGCGGTTCCAGGCTTCGGACTGCAGCACGTTGGCGACGATGTTGCGGTGCAGCAGCACCGCGCCTTTTGACACGCCGGTGGTGCCGCCGGTGTACTGCAGCACGGCAATGTCGTCGGGCCGGATGTCGGGGCGCTTGAAAGCGCCGCGCCGCCCCACGGCCAGCGCATCGTTAAAAGCCACCGCACCGGGCAGGTGAAACGGCGGCACCAGCTTTTTGACGCTGCGCACCATATAGTTGACGAGCAGGCCTTTGAAAAATCCGAGTTGGTCGCCCATTGCGCACAGCACGACGTGTTTGATGGGCGTGTCGTCAATGCACTGCTCCAGCGTGTGGGCAAAGTTTTCGATGATGACGATGGTGCGTGCGCCCGAGTCCTTGAGCTGGTGTGCCAGCTCGCGCGGCGTGTACAGCGGATTGATGTTGACCACCACATACCCGGCGCGCAGGACGGCGGCCACGGCCAGCGGGTACTGCGGCACGTTGGGCATCATCAGGGCGACGCGCTCGCCCTTGACCAGACCCAGCCCCTGCAGATAAGCGCCCAAAGCGAGCGAGACGCTGTCGGCCTGCGCAAAAGTGATGTCCTGGCCCATAAAGCTGTAAGCCACGCGCTCAGCATTCTTTGTGAAGCTCTCCTCCATCAAGGCCGCCAGCGACAGGTATTGCGACGCATCGATATCGGCAGGAACGCCCGCCGGATAGGATTTAAGCCACGCTCGCTCAGGGATCACGTCATTCATTCCTTCTCCTCCATTACAGTTTTCTGACAGCCACATATTTTGTAGGCCAATACTCCCGTTGGCTAGGTATATTTTCCCTAGGATTGAAAAAAATCAGCAATTCGGGCGCTGCGCACCGGGCCAAAGCACAAAATGCCCAGCGCCCGATGGCGTCAGCGCCCGCTCAAGCTCACTCAATCGCCTTGCCCATGTCTTCAATGACCTTTTTGGCGTCGCCGAAGACCATCATGGTTTTGTCCATGTAAAACAGCTCGTTGTCCAGACCGGCATAGCCCGCCGCCATCGAGCGTTTGTTGACGATGATGGTCTTGGCCTTGAACGCCTCCAGAATCGGCATGCCGTAAATCGCACTTCCCTTGACCAGCGCAGCCGGGTTCACCACATCGTTCGCCCCCAGAATGATGGCCACATCGGCCTGGCCAAACTCGGCGTTGATGTCTTCCATCTCAAACACCTGGTCGTAAGGCACCTCGGCTTCGGCCAGCAGCACGTTCATGTGGCCCGGCATGCGCCCGGCCACGGGGTGAATCGCGTATTTCACGGTGATGCCTTTGTGCATGAGTTTTTCGGCCAGTTCGTTGACTGCGTGCTGGGCGCGCGCCACGGCCAGACCGTAGCCGGGCACGATGATGACGGTTTCGGCGTTGGCCAAAATGTAAGCCGCATCGTCGGCGCTGCCGCTTTTGACGTGGCGCTGCTCCTTGCCGACGCCCGCATCGCCCGGCCCGACCTCGGCGCCAAAGCCGCCCAGAATCACGCTGAAAAACGAGCGGTTCATCGCCTTGCACATGATGTAAGACAAAATCGCGCCCGACGAGCCGACCAGGGAACCGGCAATGATCAGCATCGAATTGTTCAGCGAAAAGCCAATGCCCGCCGCCGCCCAGCCGGAGTAGCTGTTGAGCATGGAAACGACCACCGGCATGTCGGCCCCGCCAATCGGGATGATGATGAGCACGCCCATCACAAAGGCCAGCGCCAGCATGGCAAAAAACGCCGTCCAGTTGCCCGTCAGCATAAAACCCAGCCCCAGCCCCAGCGTGAGCAGGCCCAGCACCAGATTGATCGTGTGCTGGCCCGCAAACGACACCGGCGCGCCCTGAAACAGGCGGAACTTGTATTTGCCCGACAGTTTGCCAAACGCAATCACCGAGCCGCTGAAGGTGATCGCGCCAATCGCCGCGCCCAGAAACAATTCAAGCCGGTTGCCCGCCGGAATCGGCTCGCCTCTGGCGGCGATGTTGAACGCATACGGCTCGGCCACCGCCGCGACGGCGATAAACACCGCCGCCAAGCCAATCATGCTGTGCATGAACGCGACCAGCTCGGGCATTTTGGTCATCTCGACGCGTTTGGCCATGAAGGTCCCCGCCGCGCCGCCCACGACCAGCGCGCCCAGCACATAAGCCATGCCGCCCGCCGCGCCGCCTGCGGTTTCGACGATCAGCGCGCCCGTGGTCAGCACGGCAATCGTCATGCCCGCCATGCCGAACAGGTTGCCGCGCAGCGACGTGGTGGGGTGCGACAGGCCTTTGAGTGCCTGAATAAAAAAGACGGAAGCCACTAAATAAAGCAGCGTGACGATGTTCATGCTCATTTGGCGGCTCCTGGGTGGGTGGCGGGGGGGGTCTCAATCGAAGCGGCTGGCGCTTTCTTTTCTTTTTTGCGGAACATCTCCAGCATCCGGCGCGTGACCAGAAAACCGCCAAAGACGTTGACCGCCGCCAGCGCCACGGCCAGCACGCCCATCGTCTGGCCGAGCGCGGTTTCGGTCAGC
>CAIYKK010000286.1 GCA_903926695.1 uncultured Burkholderiales bacterium | reverse complement strand
GTGAACAGGGATTCGACGGCAACACTCATTTTCTACTTTCCTCATCCGGTTAAATAGCGCCTATCCGCGCACTACAGGAGCGTATTTTCCACGGCAAATTCCACACGGAATGACGAAGAGCCCTATTTTGCGCCAATCTCTGTTCACTCCGGCCAGTCCGGCGCCTGCAATTGGAGATTTTCGCCGTCGTCCGGCGCGTCAAATTCTGGCTCCCGGCACACGCGCAGCACTTCGTTGCCGTAGGCCTGCAGTTTTTTCTCGCCGATGCCGCTGATGCCGCGCAGGTCGTCCAGGCTGTGCGGCGCCTGCTCGGCGATAGCGCGCAGCGTGGCGTCGTGAAAAATCACAAATGGCGGCAGGTTGTGCTCTTTGGCGACGGCGGTGCGCCAGGCTTTGAGCAGGCCCAGGCGCTCCAGCGCCCCGGCGTTGAGCGTCGCTTCGGCCAAACCCTTGACGGACGTTTTGGCTGGCGATTTGCTGGTGCGCCGTGTGCGTTCGCCCTTGGCGCTGGCGACCTGCTGGCGCAGCAGCACGCTGGCCTCGCCTTTTAAAACCTGCCGGGCGTCGGGCAGCAATTGCAGCGTATTAAAACTGTTGCCGCTGGCGCTGTGCATCAGCGTGCTGGCGACCAGGTTGCTGGCGATCAGGTGGCGCAGCACGCCGCGCCACTGCGGCTCGCTCAGGTCCGCGCCGATGCCGAAGGTGCTGAGTTTGTCGTGGCCGTATTGCACGATTTTGTCGCTGGTCTTGCCACGCAAAATGTCCATGATGTGGCCCGCGCCAAAGCTGATGCCGCTGGCTTGCTGGACGCGGTAAATGCAGCTCAATAGCTTGCGCGCCGCTTCGGTCGCGTCCCAGACGGCGGGCGGGTTCAGGCAGTTGTCGCAGTTGCCGCACGGTTCGCTGGCTTCGCCGAAATAACCCAGCAGGCTGACGCGGCGGCAGCGCGTGCCCTCGGCCAGCGTGAGCAGCGCGTCTAACTTGCAGCGCATCACCTGCTTGAACTCCTCGCTGGCGACTTCGCTGGTGTCAATCATGCGGCGCTGGTTCACCACATCCTGCAGGCCATAGACCATCCACGCGTCGGCGGCGAGGCCGTCGCGCCCGGCGCGGCCCGTTTCCTGGTAATAACCTTCGATGTTTTTCGGCATGTCCAGATGCGCGACAAAACGCACGTCGGGCTTGTCGATGCCCATGCCAAAGGCAATCGTCGCCACCATCACGCAGCCGTCTTCGCGCAAAAAGCGGTCCTGGCGCTGCTGGCGAACCTTCGCGTCAAAACCGGCGTGGTAGGCCATCGCTTTGAGGCCCGCGTCTTCCAGCATGCCGGCGATTTCTTCGACGCGCTTGCGCGACTGGCAATAAACAATGCCCGCTTCGCCGTGGTGCTCGGTCTGGATAAAGCGCAGCAACTGGCGCGTGGCGTCAGTTTTTTCGACGATGCTGTAGCGGATGTTGGGCCGGTCAAAGCTGCTGACGAAGTGCCGGGCGCTTTCGAGCTGCAGCCGCTCGATCATGTCCTGGCGCGTCAGCGCGTCGGCGGTGGCCGTCAGCGCCATGCGCGGCACGTCGGGAAACGTCTCGTGCAGCAGGCTCAAACTGCGGTATTCGGGCCGGAAATCGTGGCCCCACTGGCTCACGCAATGCGCCTCATCAATCGCAAACAGGCTGAGCAGCCCGCGCTCGTGCAGCGACGTTAATAAACCCTTCATGCGCGGCGTGTTGATGCGCTCGGGCGCGGCGTAGAGCAGGGTCAGCTCATTGCGCAGCAACTGCGCTTCGAGCTGGCTGCTTTCCTCGTAAGTCTGGGTGGAGTTGAGAAAAGCGGCGGACACGCCCGCCTCCGTCAGCGCGCCGACCTGGTCGTGCATCAGCGCAATCAGCGGCGAAATCACGATGGTCACGCCGTGCCCGGCGTTTTGCCGGGCGATGGCCGGAATCTGGTAGCACAGCGACTTGCCGCCGCCCGTGGGCATCAAGACCAGCGCGTCGCCGCCCGCGATGACGTGCGCAATGATGGCCTCTTGCGGGCCACGAAAACCGGCGTAGCCGAAGACGTGGCTGAGGATGTCCAGCGGCGCGGGCTGGGAAGGGGAAATGGGTAAAGTGGACACGGGGCGGGCCAGGTGGTGAGCGTTGAAGAAAGCCGCAGTGCGATGTGAAAAGCAGCAACTTTTAAACGCCAATTTTGCCCTTCATTGGCCGTTGGCTTGAAGGGCGCGGCCATCAGGCCATGCGAAGACGGCCCGCCGGGTGCAGCGGCGGCCAGTTGAGGCCCGAATTGGTGGAGAAAGTTGGCGGCGCGCTCACCACAGGCGCTTGAGCGCCTCGACCAAG
>CAIYKK010000285.1 GCA_903926695.1 uncultured Burkholderiales bacterium | reverse complement strand
CTCGGCTTTTGTGTCGCCAATTCCAAGCTCTACTGCCTGCTTGATAACCAGTAGATCCACCGGAAGTGGGGGATTTTTGTTCAAAGGCAAGTAGACTTTCGCTTTAACACGCACCAAGAACTGCACATCGCTGATACTCTTGCCGTTCTTGTACTCTACCAACTCAACTTCAATGTCTGTGATCGCATTAATTTCGGCAATGGCCGGTTTAAGTGAATCACGTTTAAAGAACCGATACTCGGTTTTTTCCAGCTTGTCTGAGTCCGAAGTGGGTAGCCCTGTGAGGACCGGTAGCCACCAGCGCCAGTGCTGACGTGCAGTGCGTCCGATGGACTTGTAGCGCACACAAATTTCGTAAAGCGAGATGCCCGGATGAGTGTGCATCTGCGAGAGCATTTCCAACGACAGCCGCGTAAAGATGCATGGTTCTAGCAGTTCCTGCTTGAGCGGTTGGGCATAAGCCCATTCCACCCAGATCTGTCCGCCCTTCCTGGTCAGATTGGCATGCGAGATCAAGGTGCATACCGTCCAGCTTGAACCTTCACCCGTGGTGGGTGAGTTCCACTCCACAACAGTGCTCGCCATGGCACGAAGGTGCTTCTTGATCAGCTCTGAATCGTTCGAACTGTAGTCAATACCACTCACGATGTCACTCAAAGATGCACGGTAGGCCTGCTTTTCGATGCCCTGGCTCTGCGCAATGTTGAGCATCACGTTATAAATCTTGCGCCCTAGAACCGTTATTTTGCGGTTCTGTGCCACGATGGCCAAGGTGTTGACCGGTTTTCTGAGTGGATCAAAGTTGGAGCTTTTGGCTAAGGGTGAGTTCATGACATGTCATTCTTTATCGACACTCTACTACATGTGTGAAATGCTGTTTTCACACATCCGAGATCAATCATTCAGTCTCCTGTAAAAGCTCACGTGAAAACGATTGTCAGGACTTTTTGGCGCCCGAACATTTCCTGTAAAAGCTCACGTTTGAAGTCTTTCAAGCAGATCAGAGTTAGGACAGTTCCAAATTCGCTCCTGCATCACGCCATCACGTATTCACTCACGTATGGTCCTGTTGGCGCTCACCCATGCTCCTGTATTCACTCATCTATCCTCCTGTGAAAGTTCACGTATCTTCCTGTAAAAGCTCACCTAAAGCACTCTAAGTACATGATTTTATTGATTTTTTTTACCCCTAAAGGTATTAAAGGACTTAAAGGTATTAAATTTTTTAAACCAGCGGTTTTGCAAAAGTGGAGAGAAAACAGGAAACCCGGAGGCAGATTCACCTGAAAAAAGAAATTTTGACCAAAATTTGCACCATCATGCAGATTTCGTAAAATGGGCGCCAACTGTTTTAACTTTGGAAGTTCGTGGCAACTGTGAAAAATATCAATGAGTCCTCTATCAATCTGAGAGACATCCAAGAGCAAGCCTCGTTGGCTGCCGAGATGATGGATCAGGTCCGGGCAGCCATGCTCAATCCGACCTCTCGCAAAAAAGAGCTGACCATCCACCTGAGCCAGCTAGCAATCTACTGCGGCATTGAAAAAGGCTCGCTCATCCATCGCATGGCCAAGAAAGATCTTCCTGAAGGCCAGCTCAACGTGACGGGAAGCCGCCGCGAATTCACCCTCAAGGAGGCACGCACCTGGATTCGAGCCTACCGTGCTGACAAATTGCGCCCCGAAGGCGCAGAGGCGGTGACAATCAGCGTGTCCAATTTCAAGGGAGGCACAGGAAAGACCACCACAGCCATGACTCTGGCACAGGGCCTCACGCTGCTAGGGCACAAGGCGTTGGTCATCGATACTGATCCGCAAGGTTCCCTCACCACGCTGTTTGGCATCCTGCCAGACACGGAGGTGGCGGAAGAAGAGACCATCTTGAACTTGGCGTTGGGTGTGGAAACCTCGATCAGATATGCTATCCGCCCAACGTACTGGGATGGGATTGATCTGGTAGCCGCTGCCCCTTCTCTTTTCAGTGCCGAGTTTGCCTTGCCGGCCCGCCAGACTCAGGAGCCCGGCTTTGAGTTCTGGAACGTTCTGAATCTGGGCATTGACGATGTGCGCAGCGATTACGACGTCATCATCATCGACAGCCCGCCATCCCTGAGCTACATCACGATCAATGCATTGATGGCCAGCAACGGTATCGTGATGCCCTTGCCACCCAATGCCTTGGACTATGCCTCAGCGAGCCAGTTCTGGAACTTGTTTTCGGATTTGAGCAACGAGATGCTAACTAAGCGCGGCCTTGAAAAGGAGTTCGATTTCATTCATGTGTTGTTGTCTCGTGTTGATGCTTCCGAGGCCACTAGCGACATCGTGCGCACTTGGATTCAGGCGACTTATAAGGAAAAAGTCTTACCGGTCGAGATTCCAAAAACGGTTGTGACCAGCAGTGCAAGTGCTGAGTTTGCAACCGTCTATGACATCCAGAAATACGACGGCAATGCTAAAACCTTCAAACGGGCCAGGGATGCCTACGATCAATTTGTAGGCTACGTCGAGAGTTCCATCCGGGCGGCTTGGAAAAAACAGCTTGTCTCCTCCCTGAAAAATAAATCTGCACAGTAATAGGGCACGCAAATGGGTAAAAAACTTCTCGAAAAAGCCAGTCTCATTCTGGGGCCAAGGCCTGTGGTGCCGATTGCCAGCGAGGCTGCGTACAAGCCGAAGACGGCCATCGGTGCCATGGCCCAATTCACAGAGCGTCAATCCTCGGCCATGCGCGAGGTCGAGTCCTTGAAGGGTCAATTAAGGGAGTTTGATGGGAGCCTCCTCACTAAGCGGATTGATCCTCAACGTATCGTTCGCAGTAGATGGGCGAACCGTCATGACCTGTCGTTTACAGGCCTGGACTTTGAGGCGTTGAAAGCAGATATCGAATCTCAAGGCGGTAATGTCCAGCCAATCAAAGTCAGACCTGTGCCGGGTGGGCAGGCTAGCTACGAGATTGTCTTTGGTCATAGTCGTCACCAAGCTTGCCTTGAACTCCAGCTCGATGTGTTGGCCATTGTGGAGGATATCAATGACAAAACCCTCTTCATCGAGATGGATAGAGAAAACCGCCAGCGCAAGGATCTGAGGCCTTTTGAGGTTGGTACGATGTACGCGAAGGCACTGAATCAAGGTCTGTTTACTTCTGCAAGAAAGCTAGCCGAGGAGGTGGGTATCGATCAGTCGCAACTGAACAAAGCGCTGGCTTTGGCACGCTTACCAGGCGATCTCATCAAGGCGTTTGTCAACCCGCTTGACCTGCAGTACCGCTGGGCATCCGATCTTGTGGGTGCGCTTCAAAAAGACCCAGACTATGTTCTGGCGATGGCAAAAGCGATTCAGAGCGAGGAGCCTCGCCCCAACTCAGCAGATGTTTACCGTCGGCTCATTGAGATCCGAGGAACGGTTCCTCACCTTGCTGCCAAGACTATTTCCTTGGATGGTAAGGCTGGTCAAAAAGGCAACTTGATCTTCTATGAAAAGAGCCGCCGTGTCGAGATTTGTCTTTCAAATATCGACTCCACTCGGTATGGCGAGATACAAGTGTTGATAGAGCAGTTCATTGGATGAGTTTTAACCTTGGAAATTTTTCATTCATAGTTGCAATGATGAATGTAACGATCACATTGCGCTGGCGTGAACGTGTCGGCTTGCATGTTCAGGATTAAGTCCCAAGCTTGACGGATGCGCACGGCGATCTTGCGAGGCAGAGTTTGAGTGCAAGCGTCCGGCCAATCCCCTCTTGATCCGTCTTCTGATTACGGGCGGCGACAAGGATCAGCTGGTATGCGAGGCGGGCTGCCAGCGGTGGGGCAGAAGTTCTGCGATCTGGCTTTATCCGTGGGTAGGCGGGTCAGTAGATTCTTGAGGCAGGCTCAGGGGTCATGGCAGGTGGCTAGGCCTGTGCAATTTGGGCATCTGCCAATGGCCGGGAGCCAAAAGGCCGGACAAACTCAATCCCCATGCTCAATGAGCAAGAACTCGACAGCTTGAGCGCCGGGCAGTTGCGCGCGCTGGCCAGAGTGCTGATTGATCAGGCCGTGAGAGGCGAGGCGCTGCTCGCTGACAAGGAGCGCGAGCTTAAATACCGCAGGCCAAAATTCACCAGCTCACGCACAAGATGGCCCTTCTCACGCGCTGGAAATTTGGGCGCGGCAGCGAGCAGCTTAACGCCGCCCAACTCAGATTGCTAGACGAAAACCTGAGTTTTGGATAAGCCGCACTCTGGTTCCAGATGTGACAGCAGGCAGGCTTTGGGTCAAAAATAGGGGCAAACCGCAACCGATGGAGGTGCCCCGTCATGGATAAAGCCACAGAGCTGTTCTGCCTTCTTGATGACTTTTTCCAGCAATTTGAACCCCTGCTG
>CAIYKK010000284.1 GCA_903926695.1 uncultured Burkholderiales bacterium | reverse complement strand
GTCCGTAATCAAATCGGCATAGCCAGCCGCCGCCGCGCCCCAGACATCGCCGAGCAGGCTGTTGAGCCGGGCCAAGCCGCCCGCGCTGCCGCAGTAAGCGCTTTGCAATTTAGCCAGCGTATCGGCCCAGGTAACCGCCGTGAACGTGCCCGAGGCCACGATGTTCGGGTCCACCCACCACACCACAGTGCGGCCACTGGGCAGCAGGCATTCGGCCTGCACCGAAGCGCTGTAACGCACGGACGTGGCGAGGAAATTGTCGTTCCAGATGCGCGATGTGCCAATGCGGGACACCCGCGACAGCTGGGGCGCAGCCTGCGCGCTCACCAAGTCAGCCGCAGGGCGGGCAGCGGGCCGGGCGCGAATCAGCCCGGTGGCGGTTTCCCGGTTGCGGGCCAGCATTTGGGCGTGGGCGTCATCCTCGGGATGCGCCGATGCAGCGTCAGCCAGCCGCCCCGCATCGGCCAGCACGGAGGCCGAAAGATCAGCCGAAGCCAGCGCGCCCGGCGACGGCAGGGTCGCACCAGCGCCCGAGCCGTTGGAAAACACCAGCGTGGCCGTTTTGCCCGCCGTCACGCCCTGGATGTTGACCTGAAGCGTCGCCGCCGCGCCCGAGGTGTTGTCATAACGCCAAAGGCCGATGCCGGTGCCGCTGTAAACCATCGGGCCGAGCGCGCTGGAACCCGTCTGGTTGCCCCCAGCGCCGCCACCACTGCCTCCGCCCCCGCCCCCGCCGCAGGCGCTGAGCATCAATCCGCACATCAAGGTACACAGGTATTTCATTTTTGATTCACTCTCCGAAGGCTTGGTCGAAAATGCAGGTTTTGCTGGGGCTGCCATGCTTGTATCACGCCGGACTTTCTGTTTGTTTCACAGGCGCCCTTTGCGCAGGAGTTCAGACACATTGACGCCGCCCGGACAGCTTTTTACATTCCGTGACGGTGGCGCTTGCCTGTTGAGCGGCGCGAATCTTGCGTCATTTTCACCATGACATCGCTCCAATCTTTGCGCCTGGTGGTGATTGCGCCAGATTTGACGGAATTCGATCCCACCGACGAGGCCGCGCTCGGGCTGATTGAGCGCTCGCGCCAGCTGCGCATCGGCCTGCTGGAAAACGGCTACAACATCGTGGCGGTGCTCCCGGCAGACACCTTTCTGGAGCAGCGCCTGGCCCAGCTGCAGCCCGACATGATCATTGTCGATGCCGAAAGCGACGCCCGCGATTCGCTGGAGCACGTCGTCATGGCCACACGCGATGCGCGCCGCCCCATCGTGCTGTTCACCAACGACAACGACACCAGCCACGTCAAGGATGCCGTGGCCGCTGGCGTGTCGGCCTATGTCGTCGCGGGCCTGTCGCCCGAGCGCATCCGCCCGATTCTGGACGTGGCAATGGCGCGTTTTGAATATGAACAAAACCTGCGCCACGAACTCGCCAGCGTCAAAAACGAGCTGCAGGATCGCAAGACCATAGACCGCGCCAAAGGCCTGCTGATGCAGCGCCAAGGCCTGTCCGAGCAGGCCGCTTACGAAAAACTGCGCAAGGCCGCGATGGACAAGGGGCTGCGCCTGAGCGAAGTCGCCCAGCGCATCCTCGACGTGGCCGATCTGCTCAGCTGAAGGCCAGCGAGCCTCCTCAAAATGGTGCATTGCACACATACAGTGCATGCCAGGAATTTTAAAAATTTGCCGCTTTTTTCGCTCTGATTGCTATTTATTAAATAGCATTAGATGCTTGATATAAAAGACATAAATGGCATTCAAAGCGAGCCACAGTGAGCCAACCGGCACACCGAAAAACTTCTGGCACAGCTTTTGCTAAATCCAAAGCACTGGTTCATTTGACTTCAACGGCGAAGTCAAATGACCCCCAAGAACAAAGGCGTTCGTCCCCCGCATTCACGGCTTCAACGTGAAGGCTTCGGTCGAACGCCTTTTTTGTTTTTCATTTTCATTTTTCTGGAGCTGCTGACATGACAGACCTGCTGAAATCCTCTCTCACGCGCCGCGCTGTGCTGCAAACCGCAGCCGTGGGCGCCATCGGCATCAACCCCGCACTGCGCGCCGCCGTCTATGCAGGCGGCTCCGACGCGCCGGAAAAGAAAGAAGTCAAAATCGGCTTCATTCCGCTGACCGACTGCGCTTCGGTGGTGATGGCCTCGGTGCTGGGCATCGACAAAAAATACGGCGTCACCATCACGCCCTCCAAAGAATCGAGCTGGGCCGGTGTGCGCGACAAGCTGGTCAACGGCGAGCTGGACTTTGCCCACGTTCTCTACGGCCTGATCTACGGCGTTCACATGGGCACCGCCGGGCCGAAAAAAGACATGGCCGTCTTGATGACGCTGAACAACAATGGCCAGGCCATCACGCTCTCGAAAAAGCTCGCCGACAAAGGCGCCGTCGATGGTGCCGGTCTGGCCAAGCTGATGGCCGCTGAAAAGCGCGAATACACCTTCGCCCAAACCTTCCCCACCGGCACACATGCAATGTGGCTGTATTACTGGCTCGCGGCCAACGGCATCAACCCGATGTCGGGCGCCAAAGTCATCACCGTGCCGCCGCCGCAAATGGTGGCCAATATGCGCATCGGCAACATGGACGGCTTTTGCGTCGGCGAGCCGTGGAACCACCGCGCCATCATGGACGGCATCGGCGTGACAGCGGCCACGACGCAGGACATCTGGAAAGATCACCCGGAAAAAGTGCTGGGCACCACCGCCGAGTTCACCAAAAAATACCCCAACACCGCCAGAGCCGTGACCGCCGCCATTCTGGAAGCGGGCAAGTGGATTGACGCCAGCCTGTCCAACAAAAACCAGATGGCCGAAACCATCGCGGGCAAAGCCTACGTCAACACCAGCGTGGATGCCATCAACCAGCGCATTCTGGGCCGCTACCAAAACGGCATGGGTAAAACCTGGGACGACCCAAATTACATGAAGTTTTTCAACGACGGCGCGGTCAATTTCCCTTACCTGTCCGATGGCATGTGGTTCCTGACGCAGCACAAGCGTTGGGGCTTGATGAAAGAGCATCCAGACTATCTGGCCGTGGCCAAGCAGATCAACCAGATCGACATCTACAAGCAAGCCGCCACGGCCAGCAAAACGCCTGTGCCTAAAGACGTGATGCGCACCAGTAAGTTGATGGACGGTGTGGTGTGGGACGGCAAAGACCCCAAGAAATACGCCGACAGTTTCAAGATTCACGCTTAAAGGAAACATCATGGTTAGCG
>CAIYKK010000283.1 GCA_903926695.1 uncultured Burkholderiales bacterium | reverse complement strand
TGGAACATGGGCGAGTGGCGCGAGTTCAGCGAGCTGCACCAAACCAGCAACCACTACCGCGTGACGATGATGGGCACGTTTTTCCTGACCATCGTGTTTGACCTGACGGTGGCGCTGGAAGTGGGCCTGCTGCTGGCCTGCATCCTGTTCGTGCGGCGCATGAGCGGGCTGTTTCAGGTCGCTGAAGTTTCTTGCGACGACAGCGAAGCCTGCTTCAAGCTCCACGGCGCGCTGTTTTTCGGCGCGGTGGCCAAGATCGACACCATCCTGAACGTGGTGGAAAACGCGCCGCAGGGGCTGACGGTGCGGCTTGATCTGCACTCGCTGCAGTCGCTCGACACCTCGGGGCTGGACGCGCTGGAGCAGCTGCACAAGGCCATCACGGTGCGCGGCGGGCGGCTGGTGCTCAGCGGCCTGAACGAGCAGCCGGGCGCCGTGATGGCGCGGGCGGGCTTTCTGGCGCATGTGCAGCTAACCTGAAACCGCCCGCGCCCGCCGCACAAGCCTTGAGGCGCTCAGTGGCGGCTGGCCTTGGGGCTGATGCTTTCTTCCTCGACCGACATGGTCCGCGCCACATGCAGGTCTGGCGTCATCACGGCGGTGAAAATCATGGCGTTATTGGGCGGATTCAGGTAGCGCCAGTCGTAATGGGTTTCCTGCTTGAGCGCGTAGGTGGTGACCTTCATCGGCTTGCCCAGCATTTTGCGCACCTGCTCCATCGACATGCCCGGCGTCACGCGGGCAAAGTTTTGCGGCGTCAAGACCTGGCGCAGTGCGCTCATCTTGCCGTCTGGGGCGATGGTGATCATGTAATTCACCATGCCCTCGGGCTGGCGGTTGTATTCCAGCGTGCGGGCGCCCGGCTCTGCGGTCACGCCCGGCAGCGGCAGCGAAGCCATGTCTTGCGCTTCCCAGACTTTTTCCGGCTCGCCAAAGCGCGCCCGCACATCGGCTTCGGTGGACACGCCTTCCCTTAGCTCACTGATGCGCTGCTCGTCGCAGCCCGCCAGCCCGACAAGCAGCGCCAGCAGCCCCGCGCCAGCCAGCGCCGTGAAAGAAAAGCCCTTTGGCACAGGCATCGCGCCCCATCGTGATGAATTCATGGAAGACCCCGGTAAAATCACTCAACTATACGTTTTAGGCAGTCCATATTTATGTCCATCTTTCGCCGCCCCGATTACACCTCCGAAATCACCTCGTTCATCGACGAGCTCAAGGCGAAAAAACCCACGCTCGAAGCCTCGCAGCGCGCCGGTCGCGCCATCTGGTGGGACAAAGCCCAGACCCTGATCGAGCAAGCCACCCACAAAGCCGCCCGCGTGCCGCAAAAGCCTTACGCCTACGGCACCAGCCCGCACCCCAACGCCACGAAATAACAGTCCCAGGCTTTCGAGCCTTTCCAGACGGTTGCAAGGCGCTGCCTCTTAAGCAGCGCCTGCGGTTTTTGAATTTAACTGCCGTTGCCGCCCCTCCCGCTGCCGGCGTTTTCATGACCACCACTTCCCTTCCGTCCTCCTCGCAGACGCCGCCGCCGCCGGCCGACACTGACCTGAGCGCAACGCCGGTCTCGGCCATGCTGCAAGGCGTGCTGGACCCGGTCGCACTCGCCCGCCTGTACGGCGAGCCGATGTTTGCGATGCCGCGTGATTTGTACATCCCGCCGGACGCGTTGCAGGTTTTCCTCGACGCCTTTGAAGGCCCGCTGGACCTGCTGCTTTACCTGATCCGCAAGCAAAACTTCAACATCCTCGACATTCCGATGGCCGCGCTCACGCGCCAGTACCTCGCTTATGTCGATGAAATCCGCGCCACCAATCTGGAGCTGGCCGCCGAATACCTCTTGATGGCCGCGATGCTGATCGAGATCAAATCGCGCATGCTGCTGCCCCCGCGTAAGGCGCTTGAGGGCCAGGAAGCCGAAGACCCGCGCGCCGAGCTGGTGCGCCGCCTGCTGGAATACGAGCAAATCAAGCTCGCCGCCCACCGGCTCAACACCGTGCCGCAACTGGGCCGCGATTTTCTCTGCGCGCAGGTGCAAATCGACCAGTCCGCGCCGCCGCGCCTGCCCGACGTGTCGCTGGCCGATCTGCAAGCTGCCTGGAACGGTCTGGTCAAGCGCGCCAAGCTGGTTCAGCACCACGTCATTTCCCGCGAAGAGCTGTCGGTGCGCGAGCACATGAGCATCGTGCTGCGCAAGCTGCAGGGGCGCAAATTCCTCGAATTTGAAGAGCTGTTCGACGTGGCGCGTGGCGTGCCGGTGCTGGTCGTGACCTTCATCGCCCTGCTGGAACTTGCCAAAGAATGCCTGCTCGAAATCACACAGGCCGAATCTTTCGCCCCCATTTACGTGCGACTGGCCTACACACCGGCCTGAACCTTATTCCCACTCTTCTGAATTTTGACTGCCTCTTATGAAAAACCTGTCCGGCCCCGCCCAGCACAATTTTGACGTCATCATCATCGGCAGCGGCCTGGCGGGGCTGACCGCCGCGCTGCTGCTGGCCCCCGGCAGACGCGTGGCCGTGCTGACCAAGCGAGAACTCAGCGACGGCTCCAGCGGCTGGGCGCAAGGCGGCATGGCCGCCGTGCTGGCCGAAGGCGACACGCTGGCCCAGCACGTCAACGACACCTTGATTGCTGGCGGCGGCCTGTGCGATCTGGCCGCCACCGAAGCCGTGGTTGAAGGCGCGCCGCCCGCCATTGCCTGGCTGCGCAAGCTCGGCGTGGCCTTCTCCGAAGACAGCGAACATCCCGGCGAGCTGCACCTGACCCGCGAAGGCGGCCACAGCCAGCGCCGCATCGTGCATGCCGCCGACGCCACCGGTGCCGCCGTGCAGCAAACCTTGATTCGCCAGGTGCGCAACACGCCGGAAATCACCGTGTTTGAACACCACATGCTGGTCGATCTCATCACCGACCGCCAGTTAAAACGCCCCGGCAACCAGTGCCACGGCGCTTATGCGCTGAACGTCAAAACCGGCGATGTCTCCACCTTCAGCGCGGGCCAGACGATTTTGGCCACCGGCGGCGCGGGCAAGGTGTATCTGTATTCGACCAACCCCGACACCGCCACCGGCGACGGCATTGCCGCCGCGTGGCGCGCCGGTTGCCGCGTGAGCAACATGGAATTCATCCAGTTCCACCCGACTTGCCTGTACCACCCACACGCCAAATCGTTCCTGATTTCCGAAGCCGTTCGCGGCGAAGGCGGCAAACTGCTGCTACTGCCCGAGGCTGGCGGTACGCGCTTCATGCCCGCCCACGACGAGCGCGCCGAACTGGCCCCGCGCGACGTGGTAGCCCGCGCCATCGACTTTGAAATGAAAAAACACGGCCTCGACTGCGTTTATCTGGACATTTCGCACCAAAGCCCCGAGTTTCTGCGTGAGCATTTCCCCAACATCCTGCAGCGCTGCGCCGAACTGGGCATAGACATCACCAAAGAACCCATTCCCGTCGTGCCCGCCGCCCATTACACCTGCGGCGGCGTGCTGACCGACATGGCCGGGCGCACCGATTTGAACGGCCTGTTTGCCATCGGCGAAACCGCCTGCACCGGCCTGCACGGCGCGAACCGGCTGGCCAGCAACTCGCTGGTCGAATGTGTGGTGCTGGCCCGCGCCACCGCCCTGGCCATCGAAGCCTCGGAAACCGCCGAAATCGCTGAAGAAGCGGCAGCGCAAACGGCGGGAACCCCGCCAGCGGCAGGCCGCCATGCCAGCGGTCGCCTCACCAGCCTGCCCGCGTGGGACGACAGCCAAGTCACCGATGCCGACGAGGCCGTGGTGATTTCGCACAACTGGGCCGAACTGCGCCGCTTTATGTGGGATTACGTCGGCATCGTGCGCACGAATAAACGGCTGGAGCGCGCCGCACACCGCATCACGCTGCTGCAGGGCGAGATTCAGGAGTTTTACGCCCACTTCCACGTCACCAGCGACCTGCTGGAGTTGCGCAATCTGGTGCAGG
>CAIYKK010000282.1 GCA_903926695.1 uncultured Burkholderiales bacterium | reverse complement strand
GCAGGGTTTCGATGGCTTTGGCGACCACTTCGACGCTGATGCCCAAATCGGCGGCCTTGTCGCGTTCAACTTCGATGCGCAGCTCGGGCTTGTTCAGCCGCAAATCCACATCGGGCGAAACGATGCCGGGGTTTTTGGCGATTTCGTCCAGAATCTGGCGCACCACGGCGTTGAGATTTTGGTAGCTGTCCGAAGTCTGAATCACAAAATTGAGCGGGCGCTCGCGAAAACCCTGGCCCAGCGACGGCGGCGTGATCGGAAAAGCGTTCACGCCCGGCAGCGCGTTGAATTTGGGCTGCAACTCACGCGCCATGTCCAGCGTGGAGCGCTTGCGCTCGTCCCAATCGACAGTGCGGTAAACGACGCTGCCCTGCGCCACCGTCGGGTTGCCGATATTGGCAAAAATCCGGTCAAATTCCTTGAACGGCTGGCCGATTTTTTCCAGCGCTTCGGCGTAGCGGTCGGTGTAGTCGAGCGTGGAGCCGTCGGGCGCGGTGATGTTGGCCAGAATCACGCCCCGGTCTTCGAGCGGCGAAAGTTCCTGTTTCATGCCGGGCAACACCAGCGTAATCGCCACCGCGCTGGTCAGCATGACAGCCAGCACCAGCCAGCGCGCCTGCAGCACAAAACCTTTGAAGCGCTGGCCGAAGCTGGCGTTTTCAGGCTGGGGCTGGTAGCGCGCCGTGATCAGCCAGCGCAGCAAAGCGCCGTAATGGCCTGACACCGCCGTCAGCAGCCGCTCCATGAAGGTGTCAAACCGGCCAGGATTCGGGTTGTGCCGCAGCAATTGCGTACACATCATGGGCGTGAGCGTCAGCGCGACAAAGCCCGACACCAGCACCGCGCCCGCCAGCGCCAGCGCAAACTCGATAAACAGCCGCCCGGTGCGCCCCGGCGTGAAGGCCAGCGGCGCATACACGGCCACCAGCGTGGCCGTCATGGCGACGATGGCAAAGCCGATTTCCCTCGCGCCCTTGATGCCCGCTGAAAACGGGTCCATGCCTTCTTCGATGTGACGGTAGATGTTTTCCAGCATCACGATGGCGTCGTCCACCACCAGCCCGATGGCCAGCACCAGCGCCAGCAGCGTCAGCGTGTTGATGGTGAAACCGGCCAGCGCCATCAGCGCAAACGTGCCGACAAGGCTGACCGGAATCGTCACGATGGGAATGAGGGAAGCGCGCAGCGTGCGCAAAAACACAAAAATCACCAGCGCCACGAGCAGCACAGCTTCAAAAATCGTGCGGTACACGTTGTTGACCGAGCGGTCGATGAACACCGAATTGTCATTGGCCACATCGATCAGCAGGCCGGGCGGCAAATCGGCCTGAAGCTTGGGAATCACGGCGCGCACGCCCTTGGACAGCTCCAGTGGATTGGCCGTGGCTTGGCGAATCACGCCCACGCCCACCGCCGAGCGGCCATTGAGCCGCACGCGGGTGCGCTCGTCGGCGGCGGCTTCTTCAATCCGCGCCACGTCGGCCACCTTGACCGAAAAACCGTTCACCGTCTTGATCACGATGTCGCCAAACTGCGCCGGGCGAATCAAATCCGTCTGCGCCGTGACGCTGAATTCGCGCTGCTGCGACTCGATGCGCCCGGCGGGCAGCTCCAGATTGCTGCGGCGAATGGCGTCTTCCACATCCTGCGTCGTCAGGCGGTACGCGGCGAGCTTGCCGGTGTCCAGCCAGACGCGCATGGCGTATTTGCGCTCGCCAAAAATGCGCACATCGGCCACGCCGGTGACGGTTTGCAGGCGCGGCTTGACGATGCGGTTCACCAAGTCGTTGATTTGCAGCGGTGTCATCGCGTCGCTGGAAAACGCCAGCTGAATGACCGGAAACGCGTCGGCCTCGACCTTGGCGATGACCGGCTCTTCGATGGCTTGCGGCAGGCGGTTGCGCACCCGCGACGTGCGGTCGCGCACCTCGGCGGCGGCGGAGTCGGCGTCTTTTTCCAGCCGGAAGCGCACGGTGATCTGGCCCTGATCGGCGCGGCTGATGGACGTGATGGCGTCCACGCCGTCAATCCCGGCAATCGAGTCTTCGAGCGGCTTGGTGACTTGCGACTCGATCACCTCGGCGGACGCGCCCGCGTAGCGCACGCTGACGGTGACGACGGGCTCGTCGATCTTGGGGTATTCGCGCACCGTCAGGCGGTTGAAACTGACCGCGCCGATCAGCACGATCAGCAGCGACAGCACGGTAGCAAACACCGGGCGACGGATGGAAACTTCAGCTAGTTGCATAACGATGGTTCACTGAAGCTCAGGCGGGATGAGAGGCTGCGGCGCGGGCCGGGCCGGGTTGCGCCATCGCCGCGCCTGCGGACGGAGCCAGGCTGGCGGGAGCGCGTGAGACGGTTTGGCCGCAGGGATTTGGCCCCGGCAGTGCTGTGGGGCTGCCGGGCGCTTTAGTCGTCGGGTGGACGGCCTGCGGGCCGCTTGGGTTGCTCGGGCGGCTGGCAGCGGCAGTCACAGAACTGGCAGCCATCGGCGTAGAGACAGCCGTCACAGGCGGCGCGGCAGAGCTGGCCGTTGACGCTGAAGTCCCCCGCCCTGCCTCTTCTGCTGCCGGGCGAGTTGATCGACCGGCGGACAAATCCACCACGGTCACGACGGTGCCATCGCGCTGCGCCCGTTGCTGGCCAGCCGTGACCACCGTGTCGCCCGGTGCCAGACCTTGCAGGATTTCCACCTGACCGGGGCTGCGCAGGCCCACCTTGACTTCAACGCGCTGAGTTGTGCGCGTATTGCCGTCCGGGCCGTCCAGCAGTTTGATGACAAACAGTTTGCCGCCCTGCGGAACAATCGCCTCTTCCGGGATGACCAGTGCGTTTTCACGCACCCCGAACACCGCCCGAACCCGCGCAAACATGCCGGGGCGCAGTTCCAGCCGCCGGTTGTCGATGCAGGCGCGCACGCCCACCGAGCGGCCATTGGCGTCGATCAGCGGGTCAATGGCCTCGACTTGCGCCGTGTAAGTGCGTCCCGGCAGCGCGTCGAGGTCAAGCTGTGCGCTCTGGCCGCGTGCAATCTTGGCCTGAAACCGTTCGGGCAGCCGGAAATCGACATACATAACGTCGATGTCTTCAATGTTGACAATGTCCGCGCCGTCCTTGAGGTAGTCGCCCACACTGACCTGCCGGATACCCGCAATGCCGTCAAACGGCGCGAGGATTTTCAGGCGCGCAGCCGTGGCGCGGGCCAACGCGAGTTTGGCCTGTGCGACTTGCAGATTCGCCCCGCTTTCGTCGAGCGAGCGCTGGCTGACGAAATTTTGCGCGACCAGCTCCTGGTTGCGCTTGTGGTTGGCCTGGGCGATGGAGAGTTCGGCTTGGCTTTGCTGTATTTGCGCCTGCGCGAGCTGGTCGTCGAATTGAACCAGCGCTTGACCTTTACGAACCCGTTGGCCATCGGTGAAGTTGAGCTGGGTGATGCGCCCGCTGACTTCTGGCCGCAGAATCACCCCTCGGTGTGAACGCAGGCTGCCGACGGCCTGGGTGTCGTCGGTCAGGCGTGCTACTTCAACGTGAATGGCTTCGACTGAGGGCGGTTTGGCGGCCGTGCTGTTTTTGCCTGCGCTTTGGGTTGTTGATGGCGTCGTGGTAGCTTCGGCGCTCTTCTTTGGCTGCTGAAACCACCAGGCGCCGCTAGCGGTAGTTGTGATTCCTATTGTAGTTATAAATATGTAGATTACTTTGGAAGCCATAAAAAACTAAAGATGGATGACCTGAAAGATGCAGCTTGTCAGGAAAAAGCAACCGCTCAATGTAGCAGCATGGGCGCACCAACGCTGGCGATTGGGCGCCTTGCGAGCCGCAGCGGGAGTGACTTTACAAGCGGTTTACGCGGAGCCAGCAGCGGCAACCGCCCCGCTTCCAGTGAGAGCGGCGAAGTTTTCTGGTCAGATCAAATGCGCCCGAGGGCGCGTTCCACGCCCTTATTCGCCAGCATGTCCGCGTGCTCGTTGCCGGGGTCGCCGTTGTGGCCGCGCACCCAGCGCCAGTCGATGGTGTGGCCGCCCGACACCAGCAACGCATCGAGCCGCTGCCACAAATCCACATTTTTCACCGGCGCCTTGGCCGCTGTGCGCCAGCCGCGTGCTTTCCAGCTGTGAATCCATTCAGTAATGCCCTTGAGCACGTACTGGCTGTCAATGTGCAGCGTGACGGCGCAGGGGCGCTTCAGCGCGGCCAGCGCTTCGATCACGGCGGTCATTTCCATGCGGTTGTTGGTGGTGTCCAGCTCGCCGCCGAAAAGCTCTTTGGTGGTGTCGCCGCTGCGCAGCAGCACGCCCCAGCCGCCGGGGCCGGGATTGCCCTTGCAGGCACCGTCGGTGTAGATTACGACGGGTTGGGGAGAAATTGCGGGTGCTGTATCGCTCATGGAGTGCTTGCGGTTGCAGGCTGTGCCTGGGTAAAAATGGAAATGCAGGAATCAAAGGCATTACGCCGGAAGCGCAGCTTACCGGTTCAGCGGCTCTTTGCTGGCCACGGCGGCGGGGGATGCCATCGGGTTTTTGTGCGCTTTCCAGCCGGGTTCGAGCAGGCGCATGCCGCGCACCCGCTTGACCGCCACGAGAAAATAAACGGCCCCGAAAATCGGCCACCAGCGCTCGCCAGCGGCATCCATCCAGTCAAAGCGCTCCAACCATTTCTGGCTGGAAAACGCCGGGCGGTAGCAGCCAAAGCGTGCCGACTCTACCTCAAAATTGAGCAGCCGCAGCCAGTCGCGCAGCCGCCAGTAGCCGATGAAGTCGCCCGTTTTGGGCAAAAACAGGTCGTGGTAGCCAAAGAGGCGGTAAAGCTCGTCACGCTCCTGGCGCAAGCCCCACAGGCTCAGCGGGTTGAAGCCGCTGATAACCACGCGCCCTTCAGGCACCAGCACGCGCGCCACCTCGCGCAGGGCAGAATGCGGGTCAGCGCCCAACTCCAGCGTGTGCGGCAGCGCCACCAGATCGAGGCTGTTTTCAGGAAACGGCAGGGCTGCGGCCTCCGTCACCAAGGCCGCCGGGCGGGAACTTATGCCGCCGGGCGCCGTCTCAGGAAGGGGCCAGGCTTGGGCGTCAGTCAGGGCCAACCACTGGTGCGGCATGCGGTTGGTCTGCAGCACGTCGAGTTCAGGCAGGCCCAATTGCAGGGCATGGTAGCCAAAAATATCGCTCACCGCCTGGTCAAAATGGACCCGCTCCCAGTCGAGCAGGTAAATGCCCGGCGGGGTTTTGAGCCAGTCTGTCAAACCTATAATTTGCGACTTCATTGAGAGCACTGCATGTATCTGATTCCGATTCCCGCTTTTACCGACAATTACCTGTGGCTGCTTCATGACGGCAGGCGCGCCTTGGTGGTGGACCCCGGCGACGCTGGCCCGGTGCTAGAGGCGCTGGCGCAGCACGGGCTGACGCTAGCATCGATTTTAGTCACGCACCACCATCCAGACCACACCGGCGGCGTCGCCGCGCTGCACGAAGCCACTGGCGCGCCGGTCTATGGCCCGGCCACAGAATCCATTCCCGAGCCCTTCACGCCGCTGAAAGAAGGCGACACGGTGCAGGCGCTGGGCCTGGACTTTCAGGTGCTTGATGTGCCGGGCCACACGGCGGGGCATATCGCTTTTTACGCGCCCGACGTGGACGGCCAGCCGCTGCTGTTTTGCGGCGACACGCTGTTTTCCGGCGGCTGCGGGCGGCTGTTTGAAGGCACGCCCGCGCAAATGCTGGCTTCGCTGGACAAGCTCGCCGCCCTGCCCGGCAGCACACGCGTGTGCTGTACCCACGAATACACGCTGGCCAACCTGCGCTTTGCTCTGGCCGCCGAGCCGGGCAATGCCGAACTGGCCGCTTACCAGGCGCACTGCCTGCGCCTGCGCGAGCAGGGGCTTCCCACCTTGCCCAGCACCATTGCGCAGGAACAGTTGATCAACCCCTTTTTACGGACACGGCAAGCCAGCCTTGTGGCCGCCGCACAGCGCCTGGATGCTTCGGCCCATGACGACATCGCCGTATTTGCCGCCCTTCGGCAATGGAAAAACCAGTTCTAACTCAATGATGCATCACCCCTTCACCGCCTCTCCCGCGCCGTCTGCGCCTTTGACCTTGACAAGCCTGCGCCGCGCTCCGCTGGCGCTTGTGCTGCTGGCGGCGCTGCTCACGGGCTGCGCCACCCAGCCGGGCGCCCCCGGCGGCGGCAACAGCAACGGCAGCAATGGCAACCCGACGCTCAGCAAGTCCACGTCGCCCGATGGCCAGCTCCAGGCCATCACGCCCGGCGAAATCGCCTCCTACCAGATCGTGCCCACCGAGCCACCCAAAGAGTTGTGGGAGCGCATCCGCCGGGGCTTTGCCATGCCCGACCTGCACAGCAATCTGGTCACCGACCGCGAGCAGTGGTATGCCAGCCGCCCGGATTACACCATCCGCATGACCGAGCGCTCCAGCAAATACCTGTTTCATATCGTCGAAGAGCTGGAACGCCGCCAGATGCCGACCGAGCTGGCGCTGCTGCCCTTCATTGAAAGCGCCTTCAACCCGCAGGCCGTCTCCAGCGCCAAGGCTGCTGGCATGTGGCAATTCATGCCCGCCACCGGCAGAGACTTTGCCCTCAAGCAAAACGTGTTCCGCGACGACCGCCGCGACGTGCTGGCCTCGACCCGCGCCGCGCTCGATTACCTGCAAAAGCTCTACGGCATGTTTGGCGACTGGCATCTGGCGCTGGCCGCCTACAACTGGGGCGAAGGCAGCGTAGCCCGCGCTATCGCCAAAAACCAGAAAGCCGGTCTGGGCACCAGCTACAGCGAGCTGAACATGCCCGCCGAAACCCGGCTGTACGTGCCCAAGCTGCAGGCCGTGAAAAACATCATCGCCAACCCCGGCGGCTTTCGCACCGAACTGCCGCTGATTGAAAACCACCCTTATTTCCAGCAGGTGCAGATCAGCCGCGACATCGACGTGGCGCTGGCCGCCCGTCTGGCCGACGTGAAGCTTGAAGACTTCAAGGCGCTGAACCCGTCGGCGCACCGGCCCGTCATTTTGGCCGCTGGCACGCCGCAGATTTTGCTGCCGTGGGACAACGCGCTGGTGTTCCAGCGCAATTTTGACGCCCACACCCAAGGCCAATACGCCAGCTGGACCGCCTGGGTCGCCCCGCGCACCATGAAAACGAGCGAAGTGGCCGAAGAAACCGGCATGGACGAGGCCGAACTGCGCAGCGTCAACAAGATTCCGCCGCACATGCTGATCAAGGCTGGCTCGACCCTCTTGGTGCCGCGCTCCGAAAAGGTCGAGGAAGATGTCACCAGCCACGTCGCCGACACCGGCCAGGTCTCGCTGGCACCCGATGTTGTGCTCAAGCGCACAACCGTCAAGGCGCGCAAGGCCGAAACCGTCGCCAGCATTGCCAAACGCTACAGTCTGGCCGCCGCCAGTGTGGCCGAATGGAACAGCGTGAGCGCCACAGCGGCCTTCACGCGGGGCCAATCCGTGGTGGTTTTTCTGCCGATCAAGGCTGGCAGGCACGGCGGCGACAAAAAGGTTGTGAAAACAAAAAGGCGCTGAGCCAAATTTAAAATCGCAGCACTTCTACGCCGAACAGCCCCACCAGCCCGATGACAATCAAATAAACCGCGACGATGTAATTCAGCAGGCGCGGAATGAGCAGAATCAAAATCCCGGCGATCAGGGAAATGGTGGGACCAATGCTGAGTGAGAGATTCACGGCGATTCCTTCGGGTTTGCTGCCAGGCGGGCGAAAAACCCCACTTTACCCTTCTTCCGCGAAAAGCCCCGTCCTTCAGGGCTGGGATGCAGAGCGCGGACACCAAAGGTGTCCTCTTCTGCTTTCAATAAGTCAACCGCTGAGTAAAATTCCAGCATGCAGCGTCTCCAG
>CAIYKK010000281.1 GCA_903926695.1 uncultured Burkholderiales bacterium | reverse complement strand
TAGGCGTCTTGTTTAACGGGGCATTCACTGTCGACAGCCTCAAACCGATGCTGGCGCAGTTGCAGGACGACTGGGCTGGCCGGGGCGTGGAACTCGTTCAGGTGGCAACCGGCTGGCGCTTTCAGAGCCGCCCCGAAATGCGCGAATACCTCGACCGGCTGCACCCTGAAAAGCCGCCGCGCTACAGCCGCGCCACGCTGGAAACGCTGGCCATCATCGCCTACCGCCAGCCCGTGACACGCGGCGACATGGAAGACATTCGCGGCGTGACCATCAACAGCTTGCTGCTCAAGCAGCTTGAAGAGCGTGGCTGGATAGAAGTGATAGGCCACCGCGAAACGGCGGGCCGCCCGGCGCTTTATGCGACTACCCGGCAGTTTCTGGACGATCTGGGCGCCAAGTCGCTGTCCGATCTGCCTGTGATGGACGGCACGCCCGCTCAGGCCGCTATGTTTGAGCAGCTGGAATCCGAGAAGGCGCAGGCCTTCCCGCTTTCAGCCGGACAAGCTGCTGCTGCGCCGCTGTCCGTGCCGCAAGTTTTCCCCGCCCAGGAGGCGTTGGCGCGCAATGCCGGCAAGCGTCCTGACCCTGCCCGCCATGATCTGCCCGCCAGCTCATAACCAATGAATACAAAAGCATGAACCCACAAGACCCCTGCGCTTCCGATATCTTGCCAGACTCCGAAGAGCTGGCCAATGGGGCCGCAGCGCCCGACGCATCGGCACCGCTCGCCTCCGATCTGGCGGCGTCAAACCGTCCAATGCCCGGCTCTTTCAAGCCGCAGCACCAGCGGCGCGCACCAGCGGCAGCGCCCACCACCATCCGCTTTGAAGATGTGGTCACCGGGCAGTTCGACGCCGACGAAGAGGATGTGGCGCTGGACCTGCCCAAACGCGTGCTCTCGCCCCTGCCCGAAACGCCCAAACTGCACAAGGTGCTGGCCCAGGCCGGACTCGGCTCGCGCCTGGAAATGGAGCAGCTGATTCTGGAAGGCCGCATTTCGGTCAACGCCGAGCCCGCCCACATTGGCCAGCGCATCCAGTTCGGTGACACCGTCAAAGTTAACGGCAAGCCGATTCGCGTTCACATCAATCCGCCGCCGCCGCGCATCATCGCCTACCACAAGCCCGCAGGCGAAGTGGTCACGCATGACGATCCGCAAAACCGGCCCACCGTGTTCCGCCGTTTGCCCCGGCTTTTTCAGGGCAAATGGCAGTCGGTGGGACGCCTTGACCTGAACACTGAGGGGCTGCTGCTGCTGACCAGTTCCGGCGAGCTGGCCAACCGGCTGATGCACCCGCGCTTCGGGCTGGAGCGCGAATACGCTGTGCGCGTGCTGGGCGCGCTCAACAACGAAGAGAAAAAACGCCTGCTCGACGGCGTGACGCTGGACGACGGTGTGGCGCAGTTCGGCTCAATTGAAGCGGGCGGCGGCGAAGGTGCCAACTGCTGGTACAAGGTGACGATTTCCGAAGGCCGCAACCGTGAGGTGCGCCGCATGTTCGAGGCCGTCGGCCACGCGGTCAGCCGTCTGATCCGCATCCGCTATGGCGCGATGGTGCTGCCGCGCGGTCTCAAGCGCGGCGCTTTTGTTGAGCTGGGCGAGGCCGATATTGCTGCGCTGACCAGCGCCGTCAGCCGCTCTGAGACCCGCGCCGATGCGCGCAGCGAGTCAGACGAGCCAGAAGGCGAGGGCGCAGACGCCGCGCAGCGCCGCGCTCCACGCAGGAACGCAGGCACGCGGGGCGCCATAGGGCGCGCACGCGGCCCCAATGCCGGGCAGGGCGAACAGGCACCGGATGATCAATCGTTGAACACGCCAGCGCGCGGCAACCGGCGCGGCGCCAGCACGGGCGCCAAAGGGCGTAGCCAGGGCGGCAATGGCGCTCCGGCCCCGCGCTTCGGGCAGGGCGGCAACGGCGGCGCGCCAGCGCCAAAGCGGCGCGATGAGCGCGGCCCGCGCAGCGACAAATCCACGGGTGGCGCGCAGCCCGACCCGATGAAAACCTCGTTTGGCTACATCGGCGCCGACACCCTGACCCGGCAGCGCCAGGACCAGGGCCAGCGTCGTGGCGGCGGCAGTTCGGGCGGTTTTGGCGGCAGCAGCACTGGGCCGCGCCGCAGCGGTGGTAACACCGGCGGAGGCCGGGGCGGCCCAGGCCGCAGCGGAAACCGCTGAAGGGCTGGGGGTCAAACCCCTGCCGTTTCTCGGGCTTGTCCTCAACCTTGCTGGCGGACAGGCTAAAATCGTAGGCTTTATTCAATCTTTGAATAATTTAAAAATCCAAAAAATCAAGCACTTAAGGAAAAAAACCATGGCTATCGAACGCACTCTCTCCATCATCAAACCCGACGCTGTTGCCAAAAACGTCATCGGCCAGATCTACGCCCGTTTTGAAGCCGCCGGCCTCAAAGTTGTGGCTGCCAAAATGGTTCACCTGTCGCAAGGCGAAGCCGAGGCTTTCTACGCCGTTCACAGCGCACGTCCTTTCTTCAAGGATCTGGTCTCCTTCATGATCTCCGGCCCGGTGATGATTCAAGCCCTTGAAGGCGAAGGCGCCGTGCTGAAAAACCGTGACCTGATGGGCGCCACCGACCCGAAGAAGGCCGACGCTGGCACCATCCGCGCCGATTTTGCCGACAGCATCGACGCCAATGCCGTGCATGGCTCCGACGCCGCTGAAACCGCCAAGGAAGAAATCGCTTTCTTCTTCGCGGGCCTGAACGTTTACACGCGCTAAGCCATGATGTCCGTCCCCATGCTTTGCCAGCCCTTGACCGGGTCGTCGCTTGTGTGGGGCGACTCAAGGTATCTCACCGCCCAATGACGAGCAACCTTCTTGACCACGATCTGGAAGGCTTGATCGCCTTTTGCGAGCAGCTGGGCGAAAAGCGCTTTCGCGCCACTCAGCTGTTTCGCTGGATTCACCAGAAAGGCGCGTCTGATTTTGACCAGATGACCGATCTGGCCAAGTCCCTGCGCCAAAAACTTGCCGGTTCGGCCCGTATCGAAGGGCCGAAGGTTGTTTCCCGCCACGAGTCGGCGGACGGCACCATTAAGTGGCTGTTCGATGTCGGCGCTGGCGACGTTATTGAAACCGTTTTTATTCCCGAAACTGATCGCGGAACGCTGTGCATTTCTTCGCAGGCGGGCTGCGCTGTCGGCTGCCGCTTTTGCTCGACCGGGCATCAGGGTTTTAGCCGCAATTTGACCACCGGGGAAATCATTTCCCAGCTGTGGTTTACTGAACACTTTCTGCGCCAGCACCTTGGCCGCGACGAGCGCGTGATCTCCAACGTCGTCATGATGGGCATGGGCGAGCCGCTGCAGAATTATTCTCAACTCGTTCCCGCGCTCAAGGTCATGCTTGACGACCACGGCTATGGCCTGTCGCGCCGCCGGGTCACGGTGTCCACCTCTGGCGTGGTGCCGATGATTGACCGGCTGGGCGGCGATTGCGCCGTGGCGTTGGCCGTTTCGCTGCACGCGCCCAACGATGCGCTGCGCGACAACCTCGTGCCGCTGAACAAAAAATACCCGATTGCCGAACTGCTGGCAGCTTGCACCCGCTACCAGTCGGCAGCGCCGCGTGACTTTATTACCTTTGAATACTGCATGCTCGACGGCGTCAATGACCAGCCCGAGCATGCGCGCCAACTGGTGGCGCTGATGAAAACGCATGCCGCCAATGGCCTGTCGTGCAAATTTAATCTGATTCCTTTTAACCCGTTTCCCGCATCGGGCTTGACGCGCTCGGACATGCCGCAAGTCATGCTGTTTGCCAAAATCCTCATGGAGGCTGGCATCATCACCACCGTGCGCAAAACGCGTGGCGACGATATTGATGCAGCTTGTGGCCAGCTCGCGGGCGATGTCCAGGACCGCACTGGCGTGGACCAGCGCATGGCCGCCCAGCGGCAAGGCATGCTCGGAGGTGTTAAGGTAGTCGTTGTGAAAGGAAATGATGCATGAAAGCGCTTGTCAATGTAGTGTTTTTGTCGGCTTGCTGGGCAGCGGTCTCGCTCACGGGCTGCACCGGTCTGCCTAGCCTGCCGAGTGCATCGGTCAACCGGCCCGATCTGGTCACAGATTCGGATGAGCCTGATCAGCGCCGCCGCGCCCGGCTGCGGGTGGAGCTGGCCACGGGTTATTTCGAGCAGGGCAAAACCAAAATTGCGCTGGACGAAATCAAGCAGTCGCTGGCCATTGACCCCTCTTTTGTCGATGCCTACAACCTGCGCGGTCTGGTGTACATGCGGCTTAACGACATTGCCCTGGCTGAAGACAGCTTTCGCCGCGCTCTGAATCTGAACCCCAACGATGCCAACGTGGCGCACAACTACGGCTGGATGCTTTGCCAGCAGACCCGTTATCCTGAAGCAATGCAGTTTTTTGCGCAGGCCGTCGCCAATCCCACTTACACCGGCAAGGCCAGAACCCTGATGGCCCAAGGCGTGTGCCAGATCAGTGCCGGTCAGCCGTCGGAGGCCGAGCAAAGCCTGCGGCGCTCCTATCAACTCGATGCGGGTAATCCGGTGACGGCCTACAACCTGGCCAGTCTGCTGTATCAGCGCGGCGACCTGACGCGCGCCCAGTTTTATATCCGCCGCGTTAACAACAGTGAACTGGCCAATGCCCAAACCCTCTGGCTGGGCATCAAGACCGAGCGCAGGCTGAACAACCGGGAAGCTGTGCTGCAGCTCGCCCAGCAGCTCAAGAATCGTTTTTCGCAGTCTCCTGAAGCTGCGTCCTATGAAAAAGGTTCTTTCAATGAGTGAGCATGACGTACCGCCATCCGGCCAGCCTGACCCGGTAGCAGCGCCCTCCGAGGCCAGCGTGATTCCAGCTGCCCCTGGAGAGCCTACTGCCGGCACGCTGCTGCGGGAGGCGCGGCTGGCCCAGGGTCTGCACATTGCGGCTCTGGCGGCTGCGCTCAAAGTGCCGGCTGACAAGCTCGAAGCGCTGGAGCAGGATCGGTTTGATGTGTTCGTGGATGCGGTTTTTATGCGCGCGCTGGCCTCCGGCCTGTGCCGTTTGCTCAAGCTGGACCCTAATCCTGTGTTGCAGCGCCTGCCGCAACAGGTGGTGCCACGGGTGGTGCCTCAAAACCGGGGCATCAATGAGCCGTTTCACATGCACAACGACCCTGGGTCGTCCATCAGGACTCAGCTGTCGCGGCCTGTGATCTGGGGCGGCTTTGCCTTGCTGTTGGGGGCGGTTGCACTGGTTTTTATGCCGGTTATGCAGCAGGAGCACGCTGGCAAGCAGACTGGCAAGGAAGTTTCCTCCTCCCAGCACGCCGCAAGCGAGCCTGTGTCCGCCGCAGCGCCCTCGACGGTGCAGGAATCGGTTCCAAATCCCGTGTCAGCGGTTGCGCCTGGCTTGGCTTTTCCTGTGCCCGCCGCTTCGGCGCCTGCTGCTGCAACGCCGGGCGCCTCCGCGCCAGCTTTTTCAATCCCGGCTGGCGTCAATCCGGCTTCCGTGGTTATTTTCAGCGCCAAAGATTCATCCTGGGTCAAAGTCACCGATGCCAAAGGCGGGGTGGTGCTGAACCGCACGCTTCAGACGGGTGAAACCGCTGGCGTGTCTGGCCTGCTGCCCCTGCGGGCCGTGGTGGGCCGGGCCGATGCGGTCCAGGTTCAGGTGCGCGGCCAAGCGTTTGATTTGAACGCCGTGGCCAAAAACAACGTAGCTCGGTTCGAGGTGAAATAAGTGTCATCCTGCCTTCCGATAGAAGCTGCTTTTCCCAAGGCGCGCTGCTCCTTGCAAGCTCAGGTGGTATGGGGCAGCCGCGTCGTCACCGTCGGCGGCGATGCGCCGGTACGCATCCAGTCCATGACGAATACCGACACGGTGGACGCGATTGGCACGGCGATTCAGGTGAAGGAGCTGGCGCTGGCCGGTTCCGAAATGGTCCGCATTACCGTCAACACGCCCGAAGCGGCCCAAGCCGTGCCGCATGTGCGCGAGCAGCTGGACCGCATGGGCATCGACGTGCCGCTGATCGGCGATTTTCACTACAACGGCCACCGGCTGCTGACCGATTACCCGGCCTGCGCCCAGGCGCTGTCCAAATACCGCATCAACCCCGGCAACGTCGGCAAAGGCAACAAGCGCGACACCCAGTTCGGCCAGATGATCGAAGCGGCCATGCGCTGGAACAAAGTCGTGCGTATCGGCGTGAACTGGGGCAGCTTAGATCAAGAACTGCTCGCCAGCCTGATGGACGAAAACAGCGCCCGCGCCACGCCGTGGGAAGCCCGGCAGGTGATGTACGAGGCGCTGATCACTTCCGCGATTGACTCCGCCCAGCGCGCCGAAGAAATGGGCTTGCGCCGCGAGC
Source organism: uncultured Burkholderiales bacterium (assembly GCA_903926695.1). Lineage (GTDB taxonomy): Bacteria > Pseudomonadota > Gammaproteobacteria > Burkholderiales > Burkholderiaceae_C > Polaromonas. Next base: position 1,556 of record CAIYKK010000281.1, on the reverse strand, counting down.
AGATTATTTTGTCGTGCAAGGTCAGCGGTGTGCAGGATTTGATTTCCGTGTACCGGGCCTTGTCACAGCGCACGAATCACGCGCTGCATCTGGGCCTGACCGAAGCGGGCATGGGCACCAAAGGCACGGTCGCCTCGGCCACGGCGCTGTCGATTTTGTTGCAGGAAGGCATTGGCGACACCATCCGCGTCTCGCTCACGCCCCAGCCGGGCGAAGCGCGCACGCAGGAAGTGGTGATTGCCGCCGAAATCATTCAGGCGCTGGGCCTGCGCACCTTTGTGCCCAGCGTGACCGCCTGCCCCGGCTGCGGCCGCACGACCAGCACCACCTTTCAAGAGCTGGCCAAGCAGATTGACGACTTCCTGCGCGCTCAAATGCCAGTCTGGCGGGCGCAATACCCCGGCGTTGAAGGCCTGCGGGTGGCGGTCATGGGCTGCATCGTCAACGGCCCCGGCGAGAGCAAACATGCCGACATCGGCATCAGCCTGCCCGGCTCCGGCGAAGCGCCCGCCGCTCCCGTCTTCATCGACGGCGAAAAACGACTGACCCTGCGCGGCGAAAGCATCGCGCAGGAGTTCCAGGTCATTGTTGAAAACTACATCCAAAAACGCTTTGGCGCGCCTGCCGTCGCCGAACTTTCCTGAATCCATGTCGCAAGAAAAAATGAATGCCGGTCGGCCGGAGAAATCCGCATTGGCCAAAACAGAAAAACTCACGGCCATCAAAGGCATGAACGACATCCTGCCGCCGGACTCGGCGCGCTGGGAATGGCTCGAAGACAAGGTGCGCTCGCTGATGGGGCGCTACGCCTACCGAAATATCCGCACGCCGATTCTGGAGCACACCAAATTGTTTGTGCGCGGCATCGGCGAGGTGACGGACATTGTCGAGAAGGAAATGTATTCCTTTGAAGACCGCTCCGACAAAAACGGCGACTTCGACCACCTGACGATGCGCCCGGAAAACACCGCCAGCCTGGTACGCGCCGTCGTGGAGCACAACCTGCTGTATGAAGGCGGCAAGCGCCTGTATTACATGGGGCCGATGTTCCGCCGCGAGCGTCCGCAGCGGGGCCGTTATCGCCAGTTCCACCAAATTGGCGCGGAGGCGCTGGGCTTTGCCGGCCCCGAAGTCGATGCCGAGCTGATTTTGCTGGCCGCCGCGCTGTGGAAAGAGCTGGGCCTGACCGACTGGCGGCTGGAAATCAACAGCCTGGGCCAGCCCGACGAGCGTGCCCAGCACCGCGCCCAGTTAATCACCCATTTCGAGCAGCATCTGGACGTGCTGGACGAAGAAGCCAAGCGCCGCCTGCACAGCAACCCGCTGCGTATTCTGGACACAAAAAATCCGGCGATGAAGGCCGTGGTGGAAAGCGCACCGCGCCTGATTGACTTCTTGGGCGAGAAGTCGCTGGCGCATTTTGAAGGCTTGAAAGCCATTCTGGACGCCAATGACGTGCCTTGGACGCTGAACCCGCGTCTGGTGCGCGGGCTGGATTACTACAACCTGACCGTCTTTGAATTTGTCACCGACCGGCTCGGCGCGCAGGGCACGAT
>CAIYKK010000280.1 GCA_903926695.1 uncultured Burkholderiales bacterium | reverse complement strand
GCACATGCTCGGGCGCGACCGGCTCGATAGGCTCGGCTTGCAGGTTGTGGCGCGGCAGGCCAGCGGCGACGCTTTCCAGGTAACGCATGGAGCGCGCATGCAGGCCCATCGCCACTTTTAATTCATTCTTTTCAAACACGTCGGAGTGCAGCGCCAGTAGTTCCTGAAACACGCCCAGTTTGAGCGGCAGGAAATGCGCGCCGAACAGCTTGGGGTAGAGCGCAAACAGCCGCTCCAGCACCGGGTGAACCGGGCGCGGAGCGCGGGCGGGTTTGGCGGCGTTTGGGTTCTGGCGCGGGCCGCTGGCGCGGGCTGGACTCTCTTCGCCAGCTTGGGCCGCGTTGCCGCCGCCATTGCCATTGCTGCCGTCGTTACCGTTGCTACGGCCCCGGTTGCGGCCACTGCCGCCGCGCCGGGAGCGGTGCGGGCGCGCCGGAGCGCCGCCAGATTCGGCGGACGATTGGGGCGCGGCGGTGGTGGATTCAGGGAGGGATGCAGGCACGGATTCAGGCGCTGGAGCGGATACGGTATCGGTCATCGGTCAGTTCTGTCAGGTTGAATGTCGGGCAGCGCCTGGGCGCCAGGGTGAAAAATAATAGTCGCAACGGGCCGCATCATTGGGCGAACAGCCCGGACAAACGGCCCAAAGGCTGGCGCGGCGAAGCAGGAAGTATCCCCTATTGCGCGCCGCAGCGCCTCAAGCCAGGTTGCTTACATGGCTTGGGTGCGTTCGTATTCGGCTTCGGCCAGCAGCGTGCGGGCCACGGCTTCGGCGACTTTGATGCCGTCCACGCCCGCCGACAGGATGCCGCCCGCGTAGCTCGCGCCTTCGCCCGCCGGGTACAGGCCGCGCACGTTGATGCTTTGCAAGTCCTCGCCCCGGCTCATTTTGATGGGCGAGGAGGTGCGCGTTTCGACGCCGGTCAGCACCGCGTCGTGGCGGTCAAAGCCCTTGATTTTCTGGCCGAAAGCCGGGAACGCCTCGCGCATCGCCTCAATCGCGTAGCCGGGCAGGGCCGAGGCCAAGTCGCCGAGCGCCACGCCGGGTTTGTACGACGGCATCACGTCGCCCAGTGCGCTGGACGCCCTTCCGGCAACAAAATCGCCGAGCAACTGGCCGGGCGCTTCGTAATTGCCGCCGCCCAGCGCAAAGGCGTGGGATTCGAGCTGGCGCTGCAACTCCATGCCGCCCAGCGGGTTGCCCGCCGCGTGGCCGGGGTAGTCGCGAGGGTCAATGCCGACGACGATGCCTGCGTTGGCGTTGCGCTCGTTGCGCGAATACTGGCTCATGCCGTTGGTCACGACGCGCCCGGCTTCGGACGTGGCAGCCACCACCGTGCCGCCGGGGCACATGCAAAAGCTATAGACCGAGCGCCCGTTGCTGGCGTGATGCACCAATTTGTATTCCGCCGCGCCCAGCGCCGGGTGGCCCGCGTGGCGGCCCCAGCGGGCGCGGTCAATCAGCCCCTGCGGATGCTCGACGCGAAAGCCGATGGAAAACGGCTTGGCTTCGACATACACGCCGCGCGCGTGCAGCATGGCGAAGGTGTCGCGCGAGCTGTGGCCCAGCGCCAGCACGACTTGATCGGCGCGCATTTCGGTCGTCTGGCCGGTGGATTGATCGAGTACCGTCAGGCCGCGAATGTGTTTTTGATCACCGCTGCCTTCAATCAGCACATCGGTCACGCGCTGCTGGAAGCGGATCTCGCCGCCCAGGGCGATGATTTGCTCGCGCAGGTTTTCGACCACTTTCACCAGTTTGAAGGTGCCGATGTGCGGATGCGCTTCATACAGGATGTTGGCGGGCGCGCCAGCCTTGACGAACTCGGTCATGACTTTGCGGCCCAGATGGCGCGGGTCTTTGATCTGGCTGTAGAGCTTGCCGTCGGAAAACGTGCCCGCGCCGCCTTCGCCGAACTGCACGTTGGATTCGGGGTTCAGCACGTTTTTGCGCCACAG
>CAIYKK010000279.1 GCA_903926695.1 uncultured Burkholderiales bacterium | reverse complement strand
TGGCGACCGGCTTGTCCAGGCCGGGTAGCGAAACCATTTCGACTTCCGTCATGCTTTCCAGCTTTTCGGTGTTGATGACGGCTGATTTCCACGTCAGCGGAATCGCCCCGCCGGTGTAGCCGGTGCCGCCGCCACGCGGGACAATCGTCAGCCCCAGCTCGATACAGGCTTTGACCAGCCCGGCCATTTCGACTTCGGTGTCGGGCGTGAGCACGACAAACGGGTATTCGACGCGCCAGTCGGTGGCATCGGTGACGTGCGAGACGCGCGACAGGCCATCGAACTTGATGTTGTCTTTTTTCGTCAGCTTGTGCAGCTTGCGCTCGGTCTGGCGGCGCAGGTCGGCGATTTCCTCGAACGAGGCGGAAAAGCGGCTCACCGCCGCACGCGCCGCCGTCAACAGCTCGCCGACGATGGCGTCACGCTCAGAATCTTCGTGCGGGGTGCGGCGCTTTTCGACTTCGCTCAGGCGGTGCGCCAGGGCTTCGACCAGCAGCTTGCGCCGCTTGGGGTTGTCGAGCAGGTCGTCTTGTAAATACGGATTGCGCTGCACGACCCAGATGTCGCCCAGCACTTCGTAGAGCATGCGGGAGGACCGCCCGGTGCGCCGCTCGTCGCGCAGGCGGTTGAGCAGATCCCAGGCGGGCGCGCCCAGCAGGCGCATGACCACTTCCCGGTCGGAAAAAGAGGTGTAGTTGTAGGGAATTTCGCGGATGCGAGCTTCGCCTGGCTGTACCTCAAGGGCAACAGCGTTCAATTCTTGGAGGGTAGTAGGAGCGTTCATCGTGAAAATTTCAGCGGCTTCGGACCCACGTCCAGCACTGTGATGGCATATTATCGCAGCCGCTCATTGGCGGCAGAGGCACCGAAATTGCCCACATAAAAAGCCCGCTTGTCCCCGCGCTCCCCCGTCAGACTGAAACCGGGCAGGCGCTTTGCATTTTTGGACGACTCATCATGCGCGAAAAAACAGCCCTCGCCCCGTGGCCTTACCCGTTCTGGATTGCGCACCGGGGCGCCGGAAAACTCGCGCCCGAAAACACGCTGGCCGCTTTCCGGCTGGGTGCCCGTCACGGCTACCGCATGTTCGAGTGCGATGTCAAACTCAGCGCCGACGGCGTGCCGTTTCTGCTGCACGACGACTCGCTCACGCGCACGACCAACGCCGTGGCCCGGCTAGGCGCAGCAGCCAGCGAGATGGGCGGCGATCATGACTGGCAGGCGCTGGCGCAACTCGACGCGGGCTGCTGGCACTCGCACGCCTACGCAGGCGAGCCGCTGCCCACGCTGGAAAACATCGCCCGGTTCTGCCTGGCCAGCGGCCACGCGCTCAATATTGAAATCAAACCTTCGCCCGGCACCGAGCGACTCACCGGCGAGGTGGTGGCCGCGCAGGCGGCGCGCCTGTGGCACGGGGCGGCGGTTGCGCCGCTGCTGACTTCGTTTTCAACCGCAGCGCTGGACGGCGCACGCCAGAGCGCGCCCGGCCTGCCGCGAGGCCTACTCATGTCCACTTTCAAAACCGGCTGGCTGGAGAACGCGCTGGCGCTGGGCTGCGTGGCGGTGGTGTGTCAGCATCTGTTGTGGGACAGTGCCAGCGTGAATCAGGTTCACGCGGCGGGCCTGCGGGCCTTGAGCTACACCGTCAACGCCGAAGCAGAAGCCCAACGCCTGATCGCACTGGGTACCGACGGCATCATCACCGACCGGGTTGATCTGTTCAGCCCGGTCTGAGCGCCGGGTTTGACCGGCCAGCAACGCCAAGGCCAAACGCCTTGGCGTCCAGGCATTTCAAGTGTTTTTGCAACTTTTCAGCGCCTGCCGGGCAGCTTGCAGCCGCCCGACTGCCACGACTGGCTGGCGGCGGTGGCCAAGACCAGCAGCGCGTAGGTCAGGATTTTTCCATCGCGCCCGAACAGCAGCAGCCCGGCCATTAAAACGCCCGTGCCAATCGCAAAATTGACCATCGCCTGCACTGGCCAGGATGCCACCGGCGCATCCTTGGCCCTGAAAAAACCAGCGAACAGCCGCGAACACAGCGCCAGCAAAAAAGCCAATAAAGCGGCAGGCGCGAGGAAGTTCAGCAGGTGGTTGATCAGCAAATAAAAGGTCATGACAGCGGTTCAAAGTCGGCAAGATACGCCAGCAAAATCCGGCCCCCAAGCCATCAAGGCAGATTGATTGAGGCCAGCGGGCCGTTCTGGCGCACTTCAATTTTATAATCCCGCCATGTCAGTCTGGGCCTTGGGGCTAAACCATCACACCGCACCGCTCGATTTGCGCGGCCGTTTCGCGTTCGCCATCGACCAGATTGCGCCGGTTCTGCACGGTTTGCGCGCCTCGCTGGCGCGCCAGCCCGAGGCCACGCTGCTCTCGACGTGCAACCGCACCGAAATTTACGGCGCGGGCAACAGCGGCGATATCGAGCACGCCCTCGAATGGCTGGCGCACAACGGCGGCGTCTCGCCCGCCCTGCTGCGCGCCCACGCCTACACGCTCAAGGGCGATCAGGCGGCGCGCCACGCCTTTCGCGTCGCCAGCGGGCTGGACTCGATGGTGCTGGGCGAGCCGCAAATCCTCGGCCAGATGAAAGACGCGGTGCGCGCCGCCGAAAACGCAGGTGCGATGGGCACGACGTTGCACCAGTTGTTCCAGCGCTCGTTTGCCGTGGCCAAAGAAGTGCGCACCAGCACCGAAATCGGCGCGCACAGCATCAGCATGGCCGCCGCCGCCGTGCGCCTGGCCGGTCAATTGTTTGAAGACCTGGGCGAAATCAAGGTGCTGTTTGTCGGCGCCGGTGAAATGATCGATCTGGCCGCGACCCACTTTGCCGCCAAAAATCCCAAGTCAATGGCGATTGCCAACCGCACGCTGGAGCGCGGCGAAAAGCTCGCCAGCCGCTTCGGCGCCGAGGTGATGCGCCTGGGCGATTTGCCAAGTCGCCTGCATGAGTTCGACGCCGTGATCAGCTGCACCGCCAGCACGCTGCCCATCATCGGCCTGGGCGCGGTCGAGCGCGCCATCAAACTGCGCAAACACCGCCCGATGTTTATGGTCGATCTGGCCGTGCCGCGTGACATCGAGCCTGAAGTCAAGGCGCTGCCCGACATTTACCTTTACACCGTCGATGACCTGGCGCACGTCGTGCAAACCGGCAAAAACAGCCGTCAGGCGGCGGTGGCTGAAGCCGAAGTCATCATCGACGCGGGCGTGCAAAACTTCATGCACTGGCTGGACCAGCGCGGCACCGTGCCGCTGATCCAGCAACTCAACGCCCAGGCCGACGCGTGGCGCGCCACTGAAATTACCCGCGCCAAAAAGTTGCTTGCCAAAGGCGAAACCATTGACGCCGTGCTCGAAGCCCTGAGCCGGGGTTTGACACAAAAAATGCTGCACGGCGCGCTGGCCGAACTGCACGCAGGCGACGCCCACAGCCGCGAAGCCACGGCGCAAACCGTGTCCCGGCTATTTTTGCGCGGGCAATTGCCAAAAATCAGCCGGGAAGACAAAGAGCGTTAGCGCCGCGTCAAGCGTCAAAAGCCGGTTCTCTTTCGCGCCAGGCATGTCGGTAATTCGCTCTTGACATCCTCCCCGCCCTAAAGAACGTGGATTCCCACAGCTGGCGTGCCATGCCCGGCACGGAAACCAGACTTGTTCAGAATATTTTTAGCCGCATTCACATCACGATCATGCACACAGCCACAGTCCGAACAAATCCAGTTCCTTATTCCAAGGTCTGCGATACCTCTCGGCCTCGAATCGGGCAGGGTGCCGCAATCCGAGCAGACTTGGGAGCTAAACGCTTCGTGTACTTCTTCAAACCACGCGCCATGCTTAACAGCCTTGTACGCCAGTTGAGTTCTGAAGGACGACCAGCCTGCATCCAGAACAGACTTCGCCATGCTGGTCTTGGCGAGTCCGGCGGCGTTGACGTTGCCCACCGCGATGTAATCAAATTCCTTGACGAGGCGCGTCGAAAGCTTGTGGTGAAAGTCGCTGCGCCGGTTTCCTATTTGGGCGTGAATCGCTTTCACGCGCTTTTTCTTGCCCGCCCGCTGCGCTGCGGCCAGCGCCGCTTCGGCGCCCCGGTAGATACGCTGCGCCTCGATCTTTTCACCCGTGGAAAGGGTGGCAAAGTCTTTCAAACCCAGGTCAATACCGACGCCGTTCAGCGGCTGACGAACCTCAGCCACGCAAGCCACATCAATGACGATGTTCAGGAACCAGTTGCCCCGGCTGTCGCGGGAAAAGTTGCTGCCGTCCTTGATTTTTCCCTCGGGCAGCGCCCGGCTATGGAAGACGCGGAACGTGTTGCCCGCAAAGCGGAAGGCGTTGCCTTCGCGCTTCAACTCACGGCCTTTGAACGGCACCCAGCCGAGCGATTTTTTGCCCCGATAGCGCAGGTAAGGCCGCTTTTTTTGGCTGCGCGATTTGGCGTACTGCTCGCACACGGCGTTGACCGTGCCGGAATGCAGGCCCAATTCTTTGCTACTGCCAGCGGTGAGCTTGTTTAAATCGAAGCCGGTGTGCCAACGTCGGCCGAAGCGCAAAGCGTCTTTTTGCCGGTCGTTGCAGTAGTTCCAGACAAAATTGGAGGCCCGGCTTTGCTGGTTCAGCAAGCCATTGAGCGACTTCACCCGGTAGCGATAGACCAAAATCATGCCGGACATATTAGCAGTGCTTCACAAGCAAAAACAAGCCCCGAACGCTTTGCGTTCGCCCTCTACCTTCCCGGCCTGAAGGCCGGGGTTTCTCGGGAATTCTGATGAAACCTTTTCTTCGCCAAACCCTGGACCGCCAGCTTTTGCGGCTGCACGAATTGGACGCGCTGCTGTCGGCCAGCGACGTGGTCAGCAACCTTGACCGCTTTCGCACCCTGACCCGCGAACACGCCGAAACCAGCTTCGTCGCCTACCAGTACAACCGCCTGACCTGCCGCGTGGCCGATCTGGCAAGCGCCGAAAGCTTGCTCGCCGAAGCTAAAAACGACCC
>CAIYKK010000278.1 GCA_903926695.1 uncultured Burkholderiales bacterium | reverse complement strand
GTTGATGGCAATTTCTGGAGTGACCGCCATCGGCGCCGAAGTCGTCGCGTGGACATCGGGAGCCGAAGGTTCCTGGCAGGTGATCGCACTTGCGCTGGTCGCGATCGCGACAGGCGGCATGGATACGCTCAAAAAGGGATGGATTGCGTTACGCCATTTTTCGCTGAATATGAACTTCCTGATGTCCCTCGCGGTCATCGGGGCGGCGTTGATCGGCCAATGGCCGGAAGCGGCTGTTGTGATCTTTCTGTTTGCCGCAGCCGAAATGATCGAAGCGCTGTCGCTGGATCGCGCCCGCAACGCGATCAAAGGCTTGATGGCGCTGACCCCGGACATGGCCACGGTGCAAGGCGACGGCGCTCAATGGCGTGCGATGCCGGCCATCAAGGTCAAGCCCGGCGCCATCGTCCGCGTCAAGCCAGGCGAGCGCGTGCCACTCGACGGCGTCCTGCTTGCCGGCCAGACGAGCATCAATCAGGCGCCCATCACCGGTGAAAGCATGCCGGTTGAAAAGCGGCCAGGCTACACGGTATTTGCCGGCACCATCAATGAGCGCGGTGAATTCGATTACCGCGTCACGGCCGTGCAAGCCGATTCGACGCTGTCACGCATCATCAAGAGCGTCCAGCAAGCCCAAGGCGAACGGGCACCGACGCAGCGTTTCGTCGATCAGTTCGCACGCTATTACATCCCAGCCGTCGTGGCGATGGCGCTCATCGTCGGTCTCGTCATACCGCTGGTGATGCAGGCGGATTTCCAGCCATGGCTATACAAAGCACTCGTGTTGCTGGTGATTGCCTGTCCGTGCGCACTCGTCATCTCGACCCCGGTGACCGTCGTCAGCGGCCTTGCCGCCGGCGCCCGACGCGGAATCCTGATCAAGGGCGGCGTGTATCTGGAACAGGGGAGGAAATTGAAGGCGCTGGCACTCGACAAGACCGGCACGATCACGCTCGGCAAACCATCGGTGACGGATACTGCGCTTGTCGGCGCCGGCGAACCGGCCGTGTCGCTGTCGGCATGGATGCGTTTTGCAGCCAGCCTATCGAACCGCTCCGATCACCCGGTCTCCACTGCTGTGGTGGCGCACTGGAATGAACTGGGGCTCAATGAACCTGGACTGCAACTGCCATTGTTCGATGTCCAGGATTTCGAAGCTCTGACCGGGCGCGGTGTGAAGGGAACGATAGCCGGGGCCACCTTTTATCTGGGAAACCATCGTCTGATTCACGAACTGGGGATTTGCGGCCCGGACCTGGAAGCGCGGCTGGAGAAGTTGGAGACAGAAGGAAAGACCGTCGTGTTGCTCAGTTCCGCCACCGCGCCACTGATGATCCTGGCGGTCGCGGACACCCTCCGCGCCGGCAGCGCAGCGGCAATAGCACGTATTCAGGCGATGAACGTGCATGTGATCATGCTGACCGGGGACAACCCGCATACGGCGCAGGCGATCGCCGCGAAGGTCGGCATTGCCGACGCACGCGGCAATCTGCTACCAAGCGACAAGCTTGCGGCCATCAACGATCTGGTGGTCACCTATGGTTACGTGGGCATGGTGGGCGACGGCATCAACGATGCCCCGGCGCTGGCCAAGGCGGATATCGGCTTTGCGATGGGGGCGGCCGGAACGGATACGGCGCTGGAAACGGCCGACGTCGCGCTGATGGATGACGATCTGGGCAAACTCGCCGAATTTCTGGCGTTGAGCCGGCGCACCAGCGCCATCCTGACGCAAAATATCGTCTTGGCGCTGGGGATCAAGGCGGTTTTTCTGGTGCTTGCGCTGACGGGCCAGGCCACATTGTGGATGGCCGTGTTTGCCGACATGGGCGCCAGCTTGTTGGTGGTCGCGAACGGATTGCGTCTTTTGCGACAACAGAAATCACGTGCATCCGTAGCGCCCTCTGCTGCTATATAAACAGATATAATCCGCGTCATGGCCAAACGCTTCCTCTCCATCATCGCCCTCGCATTCCTGTTCCAGCTCAGCTGGGGCGTGGCGAGTGCGTATTGCATGCACGAGACCGGCAAGGCAAGCGAACATTTTGGTCACCATCAGCATAAACATATCCCCTCTGGCAGCGCCATCGACGAGGATGCCACACCGACATCAAAAAAATCGTCAGTGCACGTGGATTGTGCAACGTGCTTTCATCACTCGCTGGCAAACATGAGTTGGTCGGCCGAACTGAACCAGCCACTGTCGGTGCAACATCAGCGCCTATCCCTCCCTGACAAACTGCCCGAGCCTTATCTCAGGCTCCCCGAACGCCCCCAATGGTCGAACGCCGTTTAACTCCGGCGTTCGCACTGGTCTGAGCTTCTCTATCGTCATCACCTGGCACAGTCACTGAGCTTCATGCACGGCACGTCATTCGTCATGCATGACGCGTGATGGCTTATGCCTTGAGCTGTATTCCTTTTACGTGATTCGATACGT
>CAIYKK010000277.1 GCA_903926695.1 uncultured Burkholderiales bacterium | reverse complement strand
GCACCAATCACAGCCGTCAGACGCGGCAAGGGATCAGCTTTTTCGTTGTCGCATGTCCGGCCCAGGGTCACGTCTTTTAGCGCCCGGTAGTTTTGGATTCTGATGCCTTCAAGTATTGCCATTGAAATCTCCCATGATTACGTTGACGCGAACAACGCTTCAGAGACTAAAACGTCTTCGTCATCCTCGTCTTCGATGTCAGTATCTAATGGTGCCCCCGTCAATGACTGAGACACCATTACAGGTTTTCCCGTTGCAGCTTCTATCAACTTTGCCAGCACCGCTTTACGTGCTTGATAAAACCCCTCAAAGTCATCGTTTCGCAGGTGAACAGGGTCAATCAGATGGGTGCGAAGAATGTCATCAAGCTGGGAACTGTTGAGCTTGTGTTTTTCCTCGATACGCTTGAGATAGACCGATGGAGCATCTCCGCCAATGGCCCGGTTGGAAGCCGCTGAAATCGGTGTTTTGTTCACAATGGCATTGAACTTACTGGGCGGAATTTTGTTTTTCTCACACCAGCGTTTGGGGAAAATATGGTGAATGTCCATCGGGTCCGCATAAAAACTCGATAAATGAGCGCTCTGACCGTTGATGAAATCACGGCAACCGTGGCGCAGCAATAAAGCATGGATAGCCTTGTAAGCTGCAGCCAAACGGATGCGCAAGGTATCGAGTCGGTCGGCCTGAACCAGCGTTTCGTCCACCGTTCGCGGAACCGGGCCAGAGCCATCAATCCAGGCCAACAACTCGGGGACATCGCGGGCAATTTTGGTTTCCGTTGATGCGCTGTAAGCCTCATCCAACGCCACACACCAAAACCACTGACGCAGTTTTTCCTTGGCGGGTTCGGCTACGGTTTTACCTTCAAGGGCCGCAAAAACCGTTGCCAGGGTGACGAGTTGGGGCGGATAGGGCAACTCTTTGTAGCGAAGCACCATGTCTTGGTTAACAAACTTGGATGCCTCAACAAAACCGCGCTGCACCCGGTCGGCATAGCCGATGTAAGCCTGTAAAGGCAAGTCAAGCAGGTCTTCGTTCTTGCAAGTAATAGCGGGCAATTCTTTACCTTTTTTACCGGCAATATCTGCCAGCTTGCGCAGCTTCATGGTGTGAAGGAGTAGCGCAGGCTGCATGAATTCGGTGCTAGCCAGCGTCTTGAGCACGCCGTCAGAATGCCCGGTGGCGTGCAGCGCGGCTTGGCGACCTATTTTTTTTACTCCGCCCACTGGGGTCGGATTCTGGCCATACCAGTCTTTGCGCAAGTCAAACACTTCATCGTTTGGCATGGGTTCAGCCGCATACATCGCCGTGAGTAGCTCAAACGCATCGAGCTTTTTTCCACCCGTATTGACTTTTTCAAAAATGGTGCAAACCGCTCGCCGCCCATTGCTCTTGCTCAGTTGAATGTAAGGCATGGCGTACTGATTGACGCGTCCAATCAGATCCAGCAACTCCTGGACGGGCATCTCCTGCGGCGTAGCGTGCTGTTTCCAAAACGCCTGCCACCCACCGATCCAATTAAATGAATTGAATACTTTGTTAAGAGGAAAGAGATGACTTTCGTATTCTTTCTCGGGAGTACTCACATCAAGTAGCGTCTTGCGATAAATAGCGTCGTAAATCACGCGTGATGCAGGCACCGGCACCACACAAACTTCGGTAATCGGCCCGCCGACCAGCGCTTTCCGAATATCCAGATACAGGAACTTCTCCAGCAGCTTGCCTCGACGGTCATTACACAGCAACGGCTGAGTAGCCAGCAAAGTCTGATAAAGCGAAGTGCTACGCTGCTGCCCGTCAAGTAGCAACAAGTCGGGTCGAGGCGCAGGCTTTTGATACAAGGCAGCACGCTCACGCTCCACACCCTCTAAAACACGCGGCTGAAATTGAACCTCACCACCCAATTCAAGCGTCAACAAAGCGCCTACCGGATAGCCATTAAGCACACTGGCCAGCAAGCTGCGGATATTGTCTTCGCCCCATACCCAAGAGCGCTGAAAATCTGGCAACTGGATAGCGCCCGTATGAAGTTTGTCCAAGAAAGGCTTTAAAAGAATCTTGTCGCTCAAAAACATTGTTTTTCCCTTGTGGTGCAAAAAATTGCGGTGTTATCTGTTTTGGCCCTATTTCCCCAGCGCCCGCAGCGCCAGCCGAATCCCCTCGCTCACGCCCACCTCGGGCGGCAGCGCCTTCAGCGCCAGCGCCGCGTCCTTATCGCTGTAACCCAGCGCCACCAGCGCCTGCAAAATATCCAATTGCGCCTCGCTGCTCACGCTGGCGTGAACGCCGATGTCGGCGCCCAGCTTGCCCTTGAGTTCCAGCAGCAGCCGCTCGGCGGTCTTTTTGCCGATGCCGGGCACTTTGATGATGCGGCCAGCTTCCTGCAGATCGGAAGAGCGTCGTGTAGGGAAAGAG
>CAIYKK010000276.1 GCA_903926695.1 uncultured Burkholderiales bacterium | reverse complement strand
TCGTCGTGCAGGCGGCGCAGCCAGCGGCGCAGTTCCTTGCGTACCTTGGCATCGAGCGCGCCAAACGGCTCGTCGAGCAGCAGCACTTTCGGCTCCACCGCCAGCGCACGGGCGAGCGCAATGCGCTGGCGCTGGCCGCCCGAAAGCTGCGACGGGAAGCGATCCGCCAGCCAGTCCAGTTGCACCAAGTTCAGCAGCGAATGCACTTTTTCCTTGATTTGCGCTTCGCTGGGGCGCAGGGCACGGGGCTTGACGCGCAGGCCGAAAGCGACGTTGTCAAACACCGTCATGTGGCGAAACAGCGCGTAATGCTGGAACACAAACCCCACGCCGCGCTCGCGCACATGCACGTCGGTCGTGTCTTCGCCGCTGAACAGGATGCTGCCCCGGTCTGGCGTTTCCAGCCCGGCAATGATGCGCAGCAGCGTGGTCTTGCCGCAGCCCGAGGGGCCGAGCAGCGCGACGAGTTCGCCCGATTCAATGTCCAGGCTCACGTCGCCCAGTGCCTGAAAGTTGCCGAACTGCTTGCTGACGTTGCGAATTTCAATGCTCATGATGATTCTTCTCTGTTTCTTTTTCCCTCTGCCGTTGGCAGAAGGTTGAAATGGTGGTTTCTTTATTCTCAGGTGCCGGGCTGGCCTTCAGGCTTGCCCTCACAGCGCGGCGGCGGCCAGCGGCGCGGGGCGCTCGGGCGGCAGCACGGCGGCGGCTTTCATCTCGGCCTCGTGACGCCATTCGGCCACCGATTTAATCGCCCGCGTGACCAGCGCCAGAATCGCCAGCAGCGACGCCACGGCAAATGCGGCCACGGACTGGTATTCGTTATAAAGAATTTCCACATGCAGCGGCAGCGTGTTGGTCTGGCCGCGAATATGGCCCGACACCACAGACACCGCGCCAAACTCGCCCATCGCCCGCGCATTGCACAAAATCACGCCGTAAATCAACCCCCATTTGATATTGGGCAGCGTGACATACCAAAACGTCTGCCAGCCGGTCGCGCCCAACACGATGGCCGCTTGTTCTTCGTCGCTGCCCTGCGCCTGCATCAGCGGGATTAACTCCCGCGCAATGAAGGGAAAGGTGACAAATACCGTCGCCAGCACAATACCGGGCACGGCAAAAATAATCTTCACGTCATGCGCTTGCAGCCACGGCCCAAACCAGCCCTGCGCGCCAAACAGCAGCACATACATCAAGCCAGCCACGACGGGCGAAACGGAAAACGGCAAATCCACCAGTGTGGTCAAAAACGACTTGCCGCGAAACTCATATTTGGCAATCGCCCAGGCCGCCGACACGCCAAACACCAAATTCAGCGGCACGGCAATCGCGGCGGCTATTAACGTGAGCTGAATAGCCGACCAGGCATCAGGCTCCTTCATCGCGTCCAAATAAGCGCCAAAGCCCTTGCGCAAAGCCTCGGTAAATACGGCGGCCAGCGGCATGACCAAAAACAGCAGCACAAACAGCAGCGCCACAGTAATCAGCGTGTAGCGCACCCACGGCGCTTCAGTCGTGCCCGCTTGGGCGCGGCGAATGGGTTGGGAAGACGGCCCGCTCATTTACGCAGCTCCAATGGTTTTACGCTGCCAGGCTTGCAGCGCGTTAATAATCAACAGCAGTGCGAAGGAAATCACCAGCATCACCACGGCCACCGCTGTGGCACCCGCGTAATCGTACTGCTCCAATTTGCCAATAATGATGAGCGGCGTGATTTCCGACACCATCGGCATATTGCCCGCAATAAAAATCACCGAGCCGTATTCACCAATGGCGCGGGCAAACGCCATCGCAAACCCCGTCAGCAGCGCGGGCGCAATATGCGGCAAAATCACCTGCGTGAAAATCTGCAGGCGCGTCGCGCCCAGCGCGGTGGCGGCTTCTTCAAGCTCTTTTTCCGCGTCTTCCAATACCG
>CAIYKK010000275.1 GCA_903926695.1 uncultured Burkholderiales bacterium | reverse complement strand
CCCGAGCACCTGAACTCTTTTGCCGTGACGCACGGCGGCGTGTGCATGACGCTGCTCGATGTGACGATGGCGGTGGCGGCGCGCAGTGTGCAAAAAGAAATGGGCGCCGTCACCATCGAGATGAAAACCAGCTTCATGCGCCCCGCGCCGGGCGACGGCAGCAAACTCACGGCCCGAGGGCGGCTGATGCACCGCACCGCCACGATGGCGTTCACCGAAGCAACGCTGTACGACGCCCAAGGCCAGGCTTGCGCCCATGCCACTGGCACTTTTAAATATGTCAAGCGGCTGGCGACTGGTCCCCGGCGCGTGCATGCGCTCAACGCGCCGGTGGACCCCATTTCCACGGATTGACTTCAGGGAGTTTGTGTTTCTGTTTTTCAGGAAAAAGCCATGACTCTTTCTCCGACCCTGATTCTTCACCATTACCCCAGCTCGCCTTTTGCTGAAAAAATCCGGCTGGCGCTGGGTTACAAAAATCTTGCGTGGCGCTCGGTGGTGATTCCCGTGATGAGCCCCAAGCCCGATATGACGGCGCTGACGGGTGGCTACCGCAAAACGCCGGTGCTGCAGATAGGCGCGGATATTTATTGCGATTCCAGCCTGATTGCCGATGTGCTGGAGCACATCGAACTGTGGCCAACGCTGTATCCCGAACCCAGCAAAGGCTTGGCGCGCCTAATGGCGCAATGGGCGGACACCGTGCTGTTTCAGTCCGTCATGGCCTACAGCCTGCAGCCCAAAGGAATGGCCCAGCTTTTTGCCCACGCGCCGCCCGAAGCCGCCCAGGCTTTTATCGCCGACCGCCAGGCCATGAGTGTCGGCATGGCGCAGCTGGCGCCCGAGGACGCCGCTGCCGCCTGCCGCTCCTGCCTGCGCCGACTGTCGGACATGCTCGACGACCGGCCTTTTTTGCTCGGCGGGGTGCCCTGCATCGCCGACTTTGCGGTGTATGCGCCGCTGTGGTTTATCCGCATCCGCACCTCGGTGCTGGCGGATATTTTCAGCACCACGCCCGCCGTGCTGGACTGGATGGACCGCATGGCGGCCATCGGCCACGGTGCAATGGAAAAATTCAGCGCGTCCGAAGCGATTGCCGTTGCAGCCGCTTCGGTCCCGGCGGTGCTGCATGGCGATATTTTTCAGGACGAGCACGGCATTGCGCTGGGCAGCCGGGTGGCCATCAGCGCTGAAAGTTTTGGCCAGGAACCGACCGAGGGCGAACTGATCGCCGCCACCCGCATGCATTACACCCTGCGCCGCACCGATGCGCGCGCGGGCACGGTGCATGTGCATTTTCCGCGCATCGGGTATTGCCTGCGACGGCTGGCAGCGCCATGAGCGTCGTGACGTGGCATTACCTCGCATTTGATGAATTAACGCCCGCCGCGCTGTATTCAGTGCTGCAGTTGCGCAGCGATGTATTTGTGGTTGAACAGGCCTGTATTTTCCGGGAGATCGACGGGGCTGATGCCGACGCCATGCATGTTCTGGGAATGCGGAAGGGCCGCTTGGTGGCTTATGCGCGCTGCTTTGCCGCTGGTTTTTTATACCCCCAGGCCAGTCTGGGGCGGGTGCTGACGCATTCGTCGGTACGGGGAACAGGCGTGGGCCACGCGCTGGTGCGGGAAGCGCTTGCGCGCATGGCGCAGCAATGGGCGCCGCCTGTCATCAGAATCGGTGCGCAGGCGCATCTGGAGGCTTTTTACCGGCAGCATGGCTTTGTCAAAACTGGGCCGCCGTACCTGGAAGATGGAATTCCTCACCTTGACATGCTGCGTTTTACAGCAAGATGGAAACCTTATAGCTCGTGGATCGCGATCAGCTATTTGTTTCTTTTTGTAAATTTGGCAGCACTTTACGAGAAGTTTTTTCCGTCATTCGTGCTGGCGTTGCTCTGGGGAAAGCTATGCACCTTACGGAAAGACCTTTCATGAAGCGCTTATCAATTTGCACAAAAGGTAAAGAATGGT
>CAIYKK010000274.1 GCA_903926695.1 uncultured Burkholderiales bacterium | reverse complement strand
GTTGCAGCCTGTGGAGAGGACGGCTCTGGCCTTGCGCGCAAGCGCAGGGCGAAACCAGCCTCGGCGAAGCAGGAACCCACCGAAGCGGCTAGGCAAGAGGCAACTCATGTCTAGCGCCGTAGGAATCCCCCGCCTTCAGGCGGGGGAGGATGTCAACTTGACGCCGTTGATATTGAAATAATCCGCCGTCGGATCGATGGCAGGGTCTGAAAAATGCGTAGATATAGAATTTCTATTCCTTGTCCACAATATGGGTGAATGTGATGGCCTTTTTCGATTTTGTACGCAAGCCTGCCTTTTTCAAAAACCGCAATACACAGGAAATAACACAGGATGATCTGGATTTCAACAAGTGGATTCAGGCCCATCGGGACTGGCGGCAGAAATTGACCAATTACATCAACGGCCACAGCCAGGAAACGCTGGATGAAACCGTGGTCTGCCGGGACGACCACTGCCTGCTGGGGCAGTGGATTCATGGCAATGGCGCAAAGTATTACGGCGACCTGGATACTTTTCAGAACATGCGCCACCATCACGCGCAGTTTCATACCTGCGCTGGCGACGTGATTCACTCCTTCAAGACTCAGGGCTTGACGGCTGCCAAGAAATTGCTGCACAGCGACTTTGACCAGAATTCGCTGCTTGTCGTCAGCGACCTGCACTCGCTGGAAAGCAAGATTTCTCACTGAGGGCGCGCAGCACGTTTTCCGCCGTGGCGGGCGCGGTCAGCCGCACCGGCGCGCCGTCGTTGCGGGCGGCGGCTACCGCATCGCGTAGCGCCTCAAACACGCTGATGGCCAGCATAAAAGGCGGCTCGCCCACGGCTTTGCTGCCAAACACGTTGTCTTCACGGTTCGGTTCTGGCCACAGGGCGATGTTGAAATGCGCCGGAATGTCGCCCGCCGTTGGGATTTTGTACGTGCTGGGCGCGTGGGTGCTGAGCTGGCCTTGCGCGTTCCAGACTAGCTGCTCGGTGGTCAGCCAGCCCATGCCTTGCACAAAACCGCCTTCGATCTGGCCGATGTCAATCGCCGGGTTGATTGAGCGGCCCACGTCGTGCAGGATGTCCACTTTCAAAACACGGCTCTCGCCCGTCAGCGTGTCAATCGCCACCTCGGTGCAGGCCGCGCCGTAGGCAAAGTAATAAAACGGCCGGCCCGTGAGCGTCGTTTTGTCGTAATGGATTTTCGGCGTGCGGTAAAAACCGTCGCTCCAGAGCTGGATGCGGTTGGCGTAGGCGAGTTTCACCACGTCGGTGAACGCCCGGCAGCTCGTGGGCGTGCTGATTGCGCCGCCCCGAAACGACACCGCGCCTGCGCCGCAGCCGTCCAGCCCGGCGACGAACTGCGCCAGGTTGTCGCGCACGTTGCGGGCGGCGTACTGGGCGGCTCGGGCGTTCAAATCCGTGCCCGCCGAGGCAGCGGTGGCCGAGGCGTTGGGGATTTTGCCGGTGTCGGCGGCGGTGACGAGAACCTGCTCAAAAACAATGCCCAGCTCGTCGGCGACGATCTGCGCGACTTTGGTGTTCAGCCCCTGGCCCATTTCGGTGCCGCCGTGGTTCACTTGGCATGAGCCGTCGGTATAAACATGCACCAGCGCGCCCGCCTGGTTGAACAGCGTGGCGGTGAAGGAGATGCCGAATTTCACCGGCGTGAGCGCGATGCCGCGTTTGATGACCGGGCTGTTTGCGTTCCACGCGACGATGGTTTGGCGGCGGCGCGGGTAATCGGCGCTGGTTTCCAGCGCGGCCAGCAGCGGCGCGAGGATGTTGTCTTCGACCGTCATGCCGTAGTGCGTGGTGTCGCGGCGCTGTGCGGGCGGTTTGTTCGGCGCGGTGCCGCTGGCGGGCGCAAGCGGATTTTTTTCTGAAGCGGTTTGGCTGGCCGGTGTGATGAGTTGGTCTTCCGGCGCGGCTTGGCTGGCTGGCGCAAGCGGCGCGTTTTTCGGCGCGTTTTCGCTGGCGGGCGTGATCAGTTCGTCGCTGTAGAGGTTGCGCCGCCGCACTTCCAGCGCGTCCAGCCCGAGTTGCCTTGCAATGTCGCCCAGAATCGCCTCGATCACGATCATGCCCTGCGGCCCGCCAAAGCCGCGAAAAGCGGTGTGGCTCTGCGTATTGGTCTTGCAGCGGTAGGAGGCAATCGCCACGTCCTGCAGAAAATAAGCGTTGTCGGCGTGGAAAATCGCCCGATCCGCCACCGGGCCGCTCAAGTCGGCGCTGAAGCCGCAGTTGGCGAGCATCGTCAGTTGGAGGCCGCAGAGCCGCCCGCTGTCGTCAAAACCCACGGTGTAGTCGTAGGCAAACGGATGGCGCTTGCCGGTGATTAAAAAATCCTCGTCGCGGTCGAGCCGCAGTTTGACCGGGCGCTGAAACTTGCGCGCCGCCAGCGTCGCCCAGACGGCCAAGTGCCCGGCCTGCGTTTCTTTGCCACCAAAGCCGCCGCCCAAACGCCTGCATTCAACGCGCACCGCGTGCTGGTCCAGGCCCAGCGCGTGCGCCACCCAATGCTGCACCTCGCCGGGATGCTGGGTGCTGGAGTAGATCAGCCACTGGTTTTGCTCCTGCGGCAGCGCGTAGGCGATCTGGCCTTCAAGGTAAAAATGCTCCTGCCCGCCGACTTCGAGCTGGCCTTGCAGCGTGTGCTTGGCTGCTTTCAGGGCCGCGTCGGCGTCGCCACGCTGCACGAAGACGGGCGGCAGCACGTAGCTTTGCGCTTTCAAAGCGTCGTGAACGCTCAGGATGGCGGGCAGCGCTTCAATCTGGCAGCGCACTTGGCGCGCAGCGCGGCGCGCCTGCATCACCGACTCGGCCACGACCAGGCCGATGACTTGGCCGATGTGTTGCACGGTGCTTTGCGCGAACACCGGCTCGTCGTGCGCAAAATTGCCCAGCAGCGGGTCGCCGGGAATGTCGCTGGCCAGCACCAGACCGTACACGCCGGGCAGGGCGAGCGCGGCGGCGCTGTCCACGCCGAGCAGTTTGCCGTGCGCTACGGTGGAGAGAATCGGCGCGGCGTAGAGCGTGCCCTTCAGCTCCGGGATGTCGTCCACGTACAGGGCGCGGCCCGCGACTTGGGCGCGGGCGCTTTCGTGAAAGTGCGAGTGACCAGCAGCGGGCAGCGCGGCGGAGTCCGGGGCAAGGTCGGGCGGGCTGACCGTGGACGGCGGGCTGATGGGCGATTGATTTTCGGCGCTAGGCGGCACATCCGCCCGAGCAAGATTTTGCGTATCGGCCAGCGCATTGGCCGTGCTCACTTGCGGGGCGAGCGCCGCATCGCGGCTGGGCGAAAAGTCGTTGTCCGTACTCATGCCAAATCCTCCAGCACAAACGAGGCCAGGTTGATCTGCGTCTGGCCCTGGCTTTCGAGCCAGTAGCGCTGCAGCAGATTGCCCAGCACTTCGGTGCGGTAGGCGGCGCTGGCGCGCATATCCGAAATCGGCGAAAACTCGGCGCGCAGCACGGCGATGGCTGATTGGACCGTTGCCAGCGTCCACGGCTGGCCGATCAATGCGGCTTGGGTTTTGACAGCCCGCACGGGGATGGCCGCCACGCCGCCCGCGCCGATGGAGGCTGATTCGACCAAGCCGCCGTTCAGGCGCAAATTGAGCGCCAGACAGACGGCGGAAATATCGTCGTCGTAGCGTTTGGAAATTTTGTAAACGCGCAAAAATTCACGGCTTTTAACCGCTGCCGCTGGTGCTGATCCTGATGCCGATGCCGATGCCGATGCGGCTTGAGCTTGAGCTTGAGCTTGAGCTTGAGCTTGGGTTTGGGTTTGGGTTTGGGTTTCTGCGCATGTTTCCGGCGCGGACAGCGTGGGCGCTCTCGGCACCTTGATCCACGCCAGCACTTCGTCGGGGGCCATGACGTTTTGCCGGTAGCCGATGTAGAGATGTTCGAGCGGCAATTCACGCTGGCCGTACACGCTGGTCAGCACGACGGACGCGCCCAGTGCGATCAACAGCGGCATCGAGTCGCCAATCGGCGAGCCGTTGGCCACGTTGCCGCCCAGCGTGCCGGAGTTACGCACCGGCAACCCGGCAAAGCGGGTCGCAAAGCTGTGCAGTTCGGGCCGCTCTTTGGCCAACGCGTCAAACGCGTCGGCCAGCGTCACTGCCGCGCCAATCAGCAGAAACTGCGGCTGCGCGTCGAGGCGGCGCAGTTCCTGCACCTGCGTCAGGTCGATGATTTGGGCAAACTGCTGGTGCTGTTTGGTGATCCACAGCCCCACATCGGTGCAGCCCGCCACGAGCTGGGCCTTCGGGTGCGTGGCGCGAAGCTGGAGCAGGCTGGCGAGCGTGCGCGGCGACTGGTACGCCCAAACAGTTTGCGGCGCAGACGCTGCCGCAGCGGCGGATTCAGAAGCGGGCAGCCCGCCGCAAACTGGCGGCGTAGCGCTCGATAGCCCGGCGGCGACTGACCCGCAGGCCGGTTGCGCCAATTGCGCAAGCTCGTCAAGTTGCGCCAGCAGCGCGGCTTCATCGACGCGAACCGGCGGCAGGTCGGCCATCGTTTGCGCGGCGTCCAGAATGGGCCGGTAGCCGGTGCAGCGGCACAGGTTGCCCGAGAGCGCCTCTTGCGCCTGCGAGCGCGTGATGCTTTCCCCTTTCAGCACATGCTGCTGGTACAGCCCAAACAGGCTCATCACAAAACCCGGCGTGCAAAAGCCGCATTGCGAGGCGTGGCACTGCACCATCGCCTCTTGGACCGGGTGCAGCGCGGGCGGGGCTGGGGGCGCGGCGGCTGCCGTGAGGGGCGGGATTAGCGGATCAGCGGTCAGGTCTTCGGCTGTCCATAGCGCCATGCCGTCCACCGAGTGGGCCAGCCGGATGCAGCTGTTGATGGCCCGGTAGCGCAGCGTGCCGTCCTCGGCTTGGCCCAGCACCACGGTGCAGGCACCGCAGTCGCCTTCGCCGCAGCCCTCCTTGGTGCCGCACGCGACTAGGTCTTCGCGCAGCACTTCCAGCAGCGTGCGCTCGGGCGGCACGTTGTCCAGGCTGACGACTTGGCCGCGCCGGATAAAGCGGATGGTTTTGGCGGGGAGCGGGGTGGCAGAGGGCGTGGAGTTCATGGCGTTGTGGGCTTCAGGTAATCAGAATTTACCCCGGTGCATAAAGTTTTATATTAAGTCAATAAATTAAAATAATTGGCTAATTTGGTTTCTGGCGGTGCAGACTTTAATAATCGCTCGGAGCCAGGAATTTTGAATAATTTAAGCGGAAAGCTGCCTGTGAATTGCAGCGGCAGGTTTGCAAGTGCAGCGACAAGTTATAAACTATTATTTTTAATGTTCAATTTTAGCACCTTTGCCAAGATTGCAGCGCTCACACAGTGTCCTTAGATTTTCGTGAGTTGTTTTCCCACCTTTGGAAACAGGATAAATATGATCAACATGTAATTTTACGCCATCTTTTTTATCTGAGCCGCATATTTGACAGGTGAAAAAATCACGATGCATAATGTCATACCTCAACGAGGGTTTCATTAATGATCTTTGATATTCTATTGTTTGTTTTCTTTTTAAGATATTTTTTACGTCGTGTACATGGGATCTTAATTGGTTAAAATCAAAAACATGAGATCCTGAGTACGAATTCTTGCCTTTTGGACAGATCG
>CAIYKK010000273.1 GCA_903926695.1 uncultured Burkholderiales bacterium | reverse complement strand
GCGCGCTGCTGGGCGACCGCATCCGCATGAACGCCATCAACCCGTGGAGCCAGGGCCAGCGCGTGTTCATGCGCTCACTGGCGACGCGTGACTTTGGCAGCGAGATCAGCAAGGCGCTGCCCGACGTGATCGCCGCCTGCAAAGCCGCCGACTTTGACCTGATCATCGTGGAAACCTCCGGCATCGGCCAGGGCGACGCCGCCATCGTGCCGCACGTCGATATTCCGATGTACGTGATGACGCCCGAATTCGGCGCGGCCAGCCAGCTCGAAAAAATCGACATGCTGGACTTTGCCCAGTTCGTCGCCATCAACAAGTTTGACCGCAAGGGCGCGCTTGACGCGCTGCGCGATGTGTCCAAGCAAGTCCAACGCAATCAGGAAGCCTGGTCCACGCCCGCCGACCGCATGCCGGTGTTCGGCACGATGGCCGCACGTTTTAACGACGACGGCGTCACGGCGCTGTACCAAGCCCTGAAAGCGCGCCTGAGCACGCTCGGCCTGAACCTGAAAGAAGGCGCGCTGCCGCTGGTCAACGTGCGTCACAGCACCAACCAGACGCCGGTCGTGCCCGCTTCCCGCACCCGCTACCTCGCTGAAATCACCGACACGGTGCGCGGCTACAAAAAGCGTGGCCGCGAACAGGCCACGCTGGCGCGCGAAATCCAGCAGTTGCGCGCCACCTCCAGCATGCTGACCGCCAGCAAAACCGCCCCCGGCGGCGCGGTTGAAGCCGTCATCGGTCTGGCCGTCGAGCGCGAACTGGTGCAAGACCCGGCCGCCAAAAAGCTGCTCGCCCAGTGGCCCGCCATGCAAAAAGCCTACGCAGGCGACGAGTACATCGTCAAAATGCGCGACAAGGAAATCCGCACCGCGCTGACCAGCAAATCGCTCAGCGGCACCACCATCCGCAAAGTCGCCCTGCCGCAGTACGAAGACCACGGCGAAATCCTGAAATGGCTGACGCTGGACAACGTGCCCGGCAGCTATCCCTACACCGCTGGCACCTTCGCCTTCAAGCGCGAGGGCGAAGACCCAACCCGCATGTTCGCCGGTGAAGGCGACCCGTTCCGCACCAATCGCCGTTTCCGTCTGCTGTCCGACGGCATGGAAGCCAAGCGCCTCTCGACCGCCTTTGACTCGGTCACGCTCTACGGCAACGACCCCGACCCGCGCCCGGACATCTACGGCAAGGTCGGCAACTCCGGCGTGTCGATTGCCACGCTCGACGATTTGAAAGTGCTGTACAGCGGCTTCGATCTGTGCAGCCCGAGCACGTCCGTGTCGATGACGATCAACGGCCCCGCACCCAGCATTTTGGCGATGTTCATGAACGCCGCCATCGACCAGAATCTGGAAAAGTTCAAAGCCGACAACGGCCGCGAACCCACGGAAACCGAAACCGCCAAAATCCGCGAATGGGTGCAAGCCAACGTGCGCGGCACGGTGCAGGCCGACATCCTGAAAGAAGATCAGGGCCAGAACACCTGCATTTTCTCCACCGAGTTCAGCCTCAAAGTGATGGGCGACATTGCCGAATACTTTGTGCATCACAACGTGCGCAATTTCTACAGCGTCTCCATCAGCGGCTACCACATCGCCGAAGCGGGCGCGAATCCGATTTCACAGCTGGCCTTCACGCTGAGCAACGGCTTCACGTTTGTCGAGGCGTACTTGGCGCGCGGCATGCACATTGACGACTTTGCGCCCAACCTGAGCTTCTTCTTCAGCAACGGCATGGACCCGGAATACACGGTGATGGGCCGCGTCGCCCGCCGCATCTGGGCCGTGGCGATGAAGGAAAAGTATGGCGCGAACGAGCGCAGCCAGAAGCTGAAATACCACATTCAAACGTCGGGGCGCAGCCTGCACGCGCAGGAAATCCAGTTCAACGACATCCGCACCACGCTGCAGGCGCTGATTGCGATCTATGACAACTG
>CAIYKK010000272.1 GCA_903926695.1 uncultured Burkholderiales bacterium | reverse complement strand
GTACCCCGGCGCGTGCCAGACAGGGAGATTTTTCCGCTGGCGACGCGGTACGGCCTGGTCGTCGGCATGACGCTGGCCGGTAGGCTGGCGACTACCGCATGCTGTGTGCCAGGTGTCGCATCCTCAAGGCCGATTTGTTCGGGCTGGTCCAGTTGCGCAAACAAATCGCGGTTGAGCGGGTTGAGCCTGTCGCGCAGCGCCTGCCAGTGGCCTTCGGTTTTTTTGTGCAGGCCCAGATGGTAGGCTGCGGCCAGGTTGTACACCATCAGGTCAAGCGCTTCATTGCGGTCAGCCTGCTTTTTGTCCCAGACGCTGACCTTGCGCCCGCGCTTGTAGGCGTGGGTGCGGTATTCGGCGGTGAGCTGCTTGTAGTAGTCCTCGGGCAAGTCCTGCGAAAAATGCACAGCGCCGGGGCCACTGGCTTTTTTCCAGCGGCTGGCCAGGTAGTCCTTGGCGGTGTCGGTGCCGATAAACCACAGCTGCGCACCTTTTTTCTCGGTCTTGCCTCGCCAGGTGATGTCCACAATGGTTGGCTTGGCGCACAGGATGGGCCGGTCTGGGCGGGATGCGCCCTTGATGGCGAAGATGAAGCGGCGCTTGCGGGTGTAGGTGAAGTTGTACACGTCCTGTGTATGCGCGCCGCCCGAGTCGATAAACGCCGCCTCAATCGTCATCATCTCGCCACCAGCGTGGCGGTAGCGGGTCTTGAGCAGCTGGTCGGCGCGCTCCCAGGTGGCGTCTTCGGCGGGCGAGCCCTGGATGATCTGGTAATCAATCACCCAGCATTCCATGCCCTCGCCCCAGGCCACGACTTTCAGTTCCAGCCGGTCGTTCTGGGTGTCAATGGCGGCGGTGAGCTTGAGGCCGCCAGCGGGCACCTGGCCGAGCTTGTAGGGTTCGGCGCGCTGCAGCAGCTCGTCGTATTTGGTCTGTTCTTTTTTGCGCTCCCAGCAGCGCGCCAGGCGCGTGTTGTAAAACGCAATCATCAGCTCTTCGCTGCCCTCCTCCAGCTTGGCCTTGGCGGCGTCATATTCACGCTTGAGGGCGATCCAGGGCAGCCAGCCGTAGGGCAGGAACATGGCGCTGATGGTGAAGCTGACGGTCTCGCCGTCGCCCGCCACGCCCTCGGACCATGCGCCGCGCGCGAACATGCGGCTTTTGTCGCTCTCGAACATGTAGGCGCCGCAGTCGCTGCAGGGGTACATGGCGTTCTGGCCGTCATCGGACAGCACCAGGCGCTCGAAAGCTAGCGGCTGGGCATGGCCGCAATGCACGCAATCGGCCAGCGCCTCGTGCTGGGTGCCGCGCAGGTAGAGCTTTTCGATGATCGACTCGCCGGTGATCGTCGGCGAGCTGGGGTAATAGGCTTTGCGGTTGCGCTCGAACGTAGTTTGCCGGGCCTCGGCCAGCGCCACCGGATCGCCCTCGCCGTTGACGTTGGCCTCGGCCCGGTCCACCTCGTCGAACAGCACGCGGCGCGCCGGGACTTCGGACAAGTTGGCGGCGGCGCCAGCCGTGACAATGAACAGCGAGCCGCCGATGTACTCCTTGGTGTCAAGGGTATTGACCGAGTCGCGCGAGCGCGGCGCGGCCACACGCTCGGCAAGCTGTGGCACGGCGGCGATGGTTTTGGAAATTCGGTTGCTGGTGCGCTTGGCCAGCTTGCCGGTAGGCAAAATCCAAAGGAAATTTGCGGGCGACTGGTGAACGCTAGCAGCGAACCAGTTCAGGCCAACTTGCGTTTTGAGCATCTGCGAAGCGCCCATCAAGGCCACACGTTTGCACGGGTGGCTGTCGGACAGTGCCTGCATCACCATTCGGGCGTGGGGGGTGCGGCTGGTGCGATATTTGCCGTATTCGTTGGCGCCCGAGTCCTTGGGGATGACCATGTATTCGTCGGACCACTGATCGACGGTCATGTTCGGGTCTGGCTGCAGGCCACGCGCGAACGCTGCGGTGAAGGTGGCGGCCCCTGGCGTCATTCGGCAGACTCCGGAGCGCTGATTTTTAACTCGTTTGTGAGCTGGGTGT